>JASHYD010001067.1 GCA_030043175.1 Xanthobacteraceae bacterium
TCGGCGCGCATGCGGATGCGCTTGGCGACAAACACATTTTCTGTCGAGCGGAACGACGCGTAACCGGTAAACTCGCTGAACGGTCCTTCCGGCTCGTGCTCATCGGCGAGTATTTCGCCTTCGATCACGATCTCGGCGCCGGCTGGAACCTCGATATCATCGGCGCCGCACCGCGCCACGCGATACGGCTCGTTGAAAAGCCCGCCGATGATCTCGAATTTCCGCACATGCGGCGGATAGGCGTAGACCATCGATCCCATGTAGTGCAGCGGATGGATGCCGAGGGTGACGGCGGCCGCCAGGTTTTGCCCCTTGGCGGCCGCCCGGCGATGAAATTCCCACATGCGCCGTCGCGAGTGCAGCGAGACGCCAAGCCGGTTTCGATCCTTGAGCATGAGTCGATGAAAGCCGGTGGTGTCGACCCCGGTCTCGGGATCGCGCGCGGTGACTTGTCCGGCGGTAATATATGGCGCTGCATCGATCGCGAATTGGAGAGGAACCGGGAATCGTCTAAGATCGATGTCGTCGCCCTCGATCGTGAGGTCGTGCCAGGCGGGCCGGTCTACCAGTTCGACGGGTGTGTAGCGCGTGCAGCGGTCACGGAACGCAGTGGGAAGATCGCTCGGGGCGACACCCAATGCGTGGGCGAGCACCCTGCGGTTTCCGGCGATGTTGGTCACCACCGGCATGGCGTGGCCCTCGACGTTCTCAAGGACAACCACCGGGCTTTTGCCGAGGCGTTCGAGCTCGTAAATGAGCGACGTGATTTCGAGTCGCGGGCTGACCGGCTCTGTGATTCGCAACAGCTCGTCGGGAAGCTCCTGTTCAAGCCGCTGCAAAAATCCACGCAGGCTTTGGCTATCGAGGCCCGACATCAGCTCCTCTCCCGGGATTGGCTCGCGGCGGCCGGTGCCGCCGACCAAGCATCAACACCACCCGACTTTCAGGGAAGTGGGCAGTTTATCGGCTGCAATCTCGTGAGGAGGATTCATGGGATCGCAAGCCCTTGAAGATAGGCGAATTGCGGGCATTGGCAACAAATTTGCATGTTGACGAAGCGCGCGAGGAGGACGCGATGCGGCAGCTTGCGAGAGTAGCGGTGCTGGGGATGATGTTGGCATATGGCGTCGCGCACGCACAGGATGTGTGGCCGAGCCGCAACGTCACGTTCATCGTGCCTTACGCAGCCGGCGGTTACACCGATCTCATTGGCCGGATCACCGCACGCTACGTCGAAGGTGCGTTAATGAGGACAATCATCGTCGATAATCGCGCTGGTGCCGGCGGCATCGTCGGGACTCAAGCTGTCGTGACCGCATCACCTGACGGTTATACGTTTTGCGTCTGCAGCATCGGTGCTATCTCCATCGCACCATTTGTTCAAAAGGTCGGGTACGATCCGGTTCGCGATCTCGCACCAATCGGCATCGTAAGTTCGATCGCGCAGGTAGTTATCACAAACAAGAACTTGCCGGTGAAGACGCTCCCCGAGTTCGTGGCATACGCCAAGGCCCATCCAGGCAAGCTCAACTATGGGTCCAGTGGCGCGGGTGGGCTCACCCATTACGCGGTCGAGCTGTTCCTGGCACGCACAGGAACGACGGCGGTGCACATCCCATTCAAAGGAGGCGCGCAATCGACTGCCGCGGTGATCTCCGGCGACGTTGACTTCGCGTTCGCCAACATGACTGACGCCCTGCCGCAGATCGAGGCCGATCTGGTTCGTGGGCTCGCCGTGACGTCGCGTGAGCGCAGCGCTTACCTCCGCGACCTGCCCACCGTGCACGAGACCGCCGTTCCGAATTTCATCGTGGAGACGTGGAACGGAATCATCGCCCCACCAGGCACGCCAGAACCGATCGTTCGCGCGATGGCCGCGATCCTGCTGAAGATGGCCGACGATCCGGGCGTGAGGGCAAGCATGCGCAAGGCCGGAGCCGACACCGTCAAGAACACGCCTGATGAGTACCGCGCGCAAATCCTGCGGGAGATCGTACAATGGAAGCCGCTGATCGGGGAAATCGCCGACAAGAAGTAAGGCTAGCGGGCGTTGCGTGCATCTTCTCAAGAGTGAATAGTTCGCGAGCCAGCGCGAGAGGGTGTGCAGCAAGCCCCCTTGAACGGAGATCTCGCTCAATTGGCGCGGGGAAAGGCATACGGACTCATCTCATCGGCCGTGCGGCCGAGCGGGTCCCAATTGAGCCATCCGCTCCAGATCCGTTCGCCGGCGGCCTGCGCCTGGGCGCGCAGTACAGCAAAATCGATGCCGGGAATGCGGCCACCCTGCATGCGCACAACGCCGTCGACGATGACGGTATCGACGTCATCGCCGATGCCGCAGTCGACCAGGGTCTTGATTGGATCGCGCACGGGACCCATGCGGAGGGTGTCGCGGCCGGTGAGATCGATCATGACGATGTCGGCCCTGGCGCCCGGCTCCAACCGTCCGATATCAGCGCGCCCTACGGAACGCGCGCCGCCGATCGTTGCCGCCTCGAATACTTCTGCGGCCGTCGCCGCCTTGAGATTATGGCTTGCCACCTTGCCGAAATAGGAAGCGTTGCGCATCTGCAGGATCATGTCGCGCGGGTAGGTATCGGTGCCAAGCGCAATGTTTATGCCGGCCTTTCGGTAGGAGTCCCAATTGTCGAGAAAGCGGCCGCGTCGAGCCAGGTTGATTGGACAGTGTGAAATCGAGCAGCGGTGCGAACCCATCATCTCCAGGTCGTGCGATCCGGAATAATTCATGAGGGGATTATCGCAGGTGAAGTTGCCATGGCCGATGTTGAGCCTGTCCGACATCAGCCCGACGTTGCACAGCAATTCCACCGACGTCATCTGATGTTCGCGGACGATGTCGAGCACCTCGTGGATGTTGTAGGCCGCGTGGATGGCAACCGGCAGATCGCGTTCGCGTGCTGCCGTGGCGGTCTTGCGCAGCAAAGGGATGCCGCAGGTCTCGATTTCGCGCGGCACCAGGATGCCGCGCACGCGATCGCCATGGGCGCCCTGGTGGCGTTCGATGAATTGGAGCGCGAGAGTGAACTCACGCTCGCCGGCCGCTTCGTCCACCACGCGGACGAGCTTGCCTCCCTCACCACCCACCCAGCGGCCACTGTCAAAGCCCGGTCCGAGATAAGCCCGCATGCCGAGTTCGCCCACGGACTCAAGCAGTGCCTCCTGCACGCGCAACTGGCTTCCGAACTCGACAAATGTCGTGATGCCGTTGCGAAGAAGCTCTGCCACCGTAAACCGCGCATTGAGGCGCAGCTCTTCAGCCACCGCCTCGTCGTCGGGGCGACTATAGCGTGGATCGCCGCCGATTCGCGTTCCCCTGCGAGCCACGCTGATTTCCAGGAACGGCTGGCCGAAATAGTCGCCGCGTCCAATATCCGAAATCAGCCGGTGCGAGGCGCGGTGCCCTGAATGCACGTGGGCGTCGATGAACCCCGGCGCGACGAGCTTGTCGCGGGCATCGATCTCGGCATCGACGGCGCCCTCGAAGAGTTCGCCGACGAACAGCACGCTGTTTCCTTCGTACACCAGTTCGGCGTTGCGCCAAAGCGTATGGTGACTGCCCGCATGTCCAACCAGCCAGCCGCAGCTAATGCGGGTGCGCATGAAAACCTCCGCTGAGACTGTCGGGGGAAGGCGACGATGGACAGCGGGCCGCAACCGGCAAAGCCGTACCCGTCGGCGCGTTGAATAAACCGGCAATCCTTCCAGTTGATGTGTCGAGCCTTACCGATGTTGAACCAAGGGCGCTTCTGCCGTAGGGGCGGCCGGCAATGAGGCATGCGCGCATCACCACCAGGCAAAACCGGCGTTCTTCGCCGCGCGTGATCCGCGCGCCGTCGCGCTCGACAGCACGTTGGCGGGCGCGGGACAGTAGCGAGCAGTCCGCATGCATAGTCCGCCTGCGCGTGCTGAGAACTTCGCCGCAGACGCCTTGCGCGACGATCTCTCTGGCTCGCATGACAATGACGCGCTCACAAAGCAGGTGCACCACGTTAGGCCGCATATTGCTGCTGTTCCCGCTGACATAAAACAGGAGGCGTCACACGGTGCTACGCCGCAACCGCGCGCGGCAGGATAGGGGCCGTCGCGTCGTAGCGCCGGCCCGCACGCAGGCAAAAGGTCGGCAGCAGCAAACGTTCCGCAGTGACCACAGTTTTCTCATTGTCCTGCAGCTTGAAACGGCCACGCAGGTCATCGAGGACCGAGACGTCTGCCGCCATGCCTGGCTTCAAGGCGCCGATCTCATCAGGGACACCGGCCATCGTTGCGGCGTTGCTCGTCACCATCGGCGCGACCTGCTGCAAGGTAAGCCCGAGCGCCAGCATTGAACTCATCGCCTGGGTCAAGCTAAAGCGCGCCTGGCCGGCAAAGGGATGGTTTTCATCGTCGGGATGAGCGCTGGGGGTGCCGAGCGGCGGTGGGACGAACGTGTTGTAGCCGTGCATGTCGGCGCCGAGAGTGTGCGGCACGATGCCGGCGTCGAGGGCCTTGCGCGCCAGTCGATAGGAGAAGTGGCTGCCGTGCCCGACATCGACTTTGAGACCCATTTCCATGGCAGCTTTGATGATGGGGTGCACCTTGCCGTTCTTGTCGACGAAGCCACCGGGATGGCGGGTGAACGGATGAGCGAGAATGTCACCCGGCCGCAGAAGGGCAATGGTGCGCTCAAGGATGCTATCGGCCTCTACCCCGTTTGCACCTTCCGGCGGCAACGCCCAGAGCTGGCCGAAATGGACATACACCGGCAGATTAGCGTCGCGCCCGATCTGGCTTGCCATTTCCATGACTGTCGTGCCCCAGCGGGCGAACCCGCCAATCTCGGCATGGGCCTTCACGCCCTTGACGAGGTCGCGGTTTGCCGTCGCGGCGGCGACGGTCGCCGCTACGTCGATCCCACTTGGTGAATAGAGCGATGGGTAGTAATGACCCTCAAGACCGCCGACCAGATACCCGGAAATGAAAGCGTAGCAGCGGCTGGCAGCCGTCTCGGCGACGAAGTGACGAAAGCCAGGGAATGTCATGCAGGAGGCGCCGCCCTGGTCAATCAGGGCCGTCACGCCGCTGTTGACGCCCACCATGTCGGCGTCAAGGCCAAAGCGCCCTGTGACGTAGCGGTAGATGTGCGCGTGAGTGTCGATCATTCCGGGCAGCACCACCTTGCCGCGCACATCGACGATCTGCCGTGTTGTCGGCGGCAGGATATCCTTGCCGACATGCGCGATCTTGCCGTCGGCGACGGCCACATCCATGACACCGTCGAGGCCGGAAGCCGGACAGATGACATGACCGTCCTTTAGGACGAAATCGTAGATGGGGGCTGCGTTCATCACTGGCCTCCTTTGCTGAACGGATCTTGGGCGGGTTCGCCAATGCCTCAATAGACGCGGGGTTACCGAGCAATTCCGCGCCGGTGCCGGTCATGGCCACGCGGCCCTGCTCCAGCACATAGGCGCAGTCGCACAATTCGAGCGCCGTAAAGGTGTTCTGCTCAACTATTACCACCGTCACGGCGTCGTCGCGGATTTGACGGACGATCGCCAAAATCTCGCCGACAAGGTTCGGAGCAAGGCCCAGCAACGGTTTGTCAGATAGCACCAGCTTCGGCCGTGACATCAAGGCACGGCCGACCGCAAGCATTTGCTGGTCGCTGCCCGAAAGCGTATCTGCTGGCTGCTCGCCCCGGCCGCGCAGAATCGGAAACCGGTCGAACAGCCGCGTCATGTCTCGCTCGATGTCAGCGCGGTCCAAGCCTAGATAGCCACCTATTTGCAGATCTTCACGTACCCATAGGTAGCGAAACACCCGCCGCCC
>JASHYD010001068.1 GCA_030043175.1 Xanthobacteraceae bacterium
CCCCCAGCCAACCCTCCCCCGCCTGCGGGGGAGGGTTAGGGCGGGAGATGAAACGGGAATGTTGACGTAAGCAATCCCCCGATTGAAAGCGGGGCTTTAGACCCGCGCCCTAACGGAGAATCTCCGAGGCCCACATGGTTGGGAACCAGATCAGCGCCGTCAACCTTCGGGCGGTTTACGCCCGCAACGCGAAGGACACTTCGGGTCGTCGGACAGAATGGCTGCCCGAGACCAATCCCGATCAAGGACGCCGCTTATTGCCGGAGACACCGAGAGCGGTTGCATGCGGTGGTGCCAGTTCCATAGCGAGCTTTGATTCTGGCGGGCCCGCTTTCCTGCCGTGATTAAAATCGCAGGTTTCCAGCGAGGACCTTCTATGAAGCTGACCGTCAACGGAGAGCCGCGGGAGTGCGTGGCGGCGAATCTCGCCGAGCTGTGGCGCAGCGAGACTGCCGACCTTGACGTTGCCGAGCCGAAGGGCTTTGCGATCTCGCTCAACGGCGCTGTGGTGCGCCGCGCGGTCTGGGCCGCCACCGCGGTGCACGAGGGCGATGCAGTCGAGATCATTCGCGCTATGTCGGGAGGGTAGACGGTCGGGCGGACAAAAGGTGTGCGCCGCGCCCACCAGCGGCACCGTTTGCCGACCCTCGTATGGCGATCAATTTCGGAGCATGTCATGACCCCTGACCCCTTCACGCTCGCGGGAGAAACCTTCCGCTCCCGTCTCCTGCTCGGCACTGCTGGCTATCCGACTCAACGCATCCTGGTCGATGCCGCGGCCGCGAGCGGCTGCGAGATCGTGACCGTTTCTATCCGCCGCATCTCTCTACAGGGGCACGGTTTCGACACAGTCAATTTGCTGTCGAAATACCGGTTCCTTCCGAATACGGCCGGCTGCGAAACGGCGCGGGACGCCATCAGGACGGCGGAACTCGCGCGCGAGGCGCTCGATACTGCCTGGGTCAAGCTCGAAGTGATCGGCGATCGCGAGACACTTTACCCGGACGTGACGGAGCTGATCGAGGCCACGCGTCGCCTGACCGACGACGGCTTCGCGGTGCTGCCTTATTGCAATGACGATCCCGTGGTCTGTCAGCGCCTCGCCGATGTCGGGGCTGTTGCCGTCATGCCGATGGGTTCGTTGATCGGCTCCGGGATGGGCATCGCTAATCCTGCGAACCTCGAGCTGATTTGCCGCCGCGCCGCGATTCCTGTCATCGTCGATGCCGGCATCGGCACAGCGTCCGATGCCGTCATTGCCATGGAACTCGGCGCCGCCGCAGTCCTGCTCAACACGGCGGTCGCCAAGGCCGACGATCCGGTCCGCATGGCGGCCGCCATGCACCACGCGGTCGAAGCCGGGCGCCATGCTTATCTCGCCGGCCGTATTCCGCGTCGCGGCCGTGCCGAGCCGTCAAGCCCGCAGCTCGGGCTGGTCGGTTCATGAAAACGTGAACGTCGGTTATGTTTGCGCTTGCTCCAACATTCACCATAGCACCGCATTGTCGAGAACCTTCAACACTGCCCCAAGCCGACAGTTCGGTCTCTGATTCCGCTTGATCGCGCCTACTCGGCGGCTCGCACCCCGGCCTGAGGTGCCTCAACGACGCGAGTCGCAAAATTCGCCGGAGAGACGATCTCCAACACCTCGAAGTCGTCCGAGCAAGCGATCTCACGGTGCCTGATGCCGGGCGTCTGCAGGACGCAATCGCCGGTACGGATCGTGCGCTGGCCCTGCCCCTCGTACTCGAAGATCGCCCAGCCGTTGAGGACATAGACGAGCTGGAACGTGCAATCGTGGACGTGCCACTGCTGGACCTCGTCCTTGGTCTTCTTGCCGTTGTGCCGGATGAGGTGGGCGACGTAGTCGCCGTTTGTGCCGTCCTTGATGCCAAGATCTCGATACTCGAAAACCTCGCGCAAGCCGGGCGCCCACTTGGCCTCGCTCGCAAGGTTGTGGATAAAGCTCCATTGCTTGTCGGTCATTGTTTCCTCCGTTGTCTTCGTGCTCAGTCTGCCGGCGCTTTCGGTGGCGCGGTCTTCGCTCGATTGTGCGCGCCAACTAAGGCAATTGTGGCAAAGAACAGCGCGACGTTCTCGCGGGAGTAGGGCGCAAGCCGTCATCGCTTACGGCATAACAGCCGTCTCACAGAGATCCGGCCTGGCACATTCTTAGAATTGGGCGGATGGTTCATCGTATGCGCTCAAGTGTTGCAGCCATCACTTCAGCCGGGAATTCGCGCGAACGCTCGGGCCTTAATCACAACCGAACGTCCGTCATCCAGAACAACGCCAGTGATGCTGCCGACGCTCGATTGGTGAAACGCTCGACAAATAGAGGCGACGGCTCAATTCCTGCAAATGTGCGGCGACGGTTCCGGCAAGGTGATCAAGTACCCTGTTCATGTGGGGTAGTTCCGTCCGGCCCCCAAACGGTTCCTATCAGCACAGTCAAGGGCTGCCGTGCGACTTCTGGGCATCGCCCGACGTCATCAACCGATGCGGCGGGCTGCAGGCTCATTGTCCGGGCTTCCAGCCCCTGCAGATTTGCACACTGCTGATGGTCGTCAGTTGTCACGGACTTCGACCTGCATTTGCCAGGTCGGCAGAGCCGGGCGATCAGTTCGAGTGCGACCTCCGGACCAACGCACGGGTCCCGATTACGTTACGGCTTCAGGCCGGCGCCGAGCGTTACGCGCACACAATACCGGGTACTATCACGCGAAGCAGGCGATCAAAAACGCCATTACTGCCCGCACAGGCGGCGCGCGACGCAGATCGCCGTGCACGACGAGCCAGACATCGCGGCTCACCGACTTCATCCTCACGTCGAGCGGCACCAACGCAGCGTCGGCATCGCCGAGATAGCGCGGCAGCGCCGCGACGCCAACGCCGGCGCGCGCCGCAGCTCGCTGGCTGTCGATATCGTCCGTCCGTAGGACGATCGCCCGGCTGCCCGCGACAGCCTTGAGCCAGCGCTGCTGGGGAACCTCGTCCAAACTTTGGTCATAGCCGATGAATTCGAAGCTCTCGGGCTCATGGGCCGCAAGGTAGCCGGGCGTGGCGTAGAGCACGAACGCGATCGTGCCGATCTTGCGAACCACGAGCCGTTTCTCGGTCGGCCGGCTCAGACGGACGGCAAGGTCTGCCTCGCGGCGAGACAGCGAGGCGCTCCGCTTCTCGCCAATCAGGCGCACATGGATATTCGGATGCGTCTTGCGCAGCTCCGCAAGCCGCGGGGCGATCAGCGTGCTCGCCACCAACGGCGGCGCGCTGATCGAGACCTCGCCAGCAAGCCCTGGCTGCGCCGCGCGGACCGCACGACCGACCGCGAAGGATGCCTCCTCCATCCGCGCTGCGAGCGCGGCAATCCGCTCGCCGTCGGCCGTCAGCACGTAGGAGCGTGGGCGGCGGTCGACGAGCTTGATGCCCAAGGATTCCTCGAGCGCGGCGATCCTGCGGGCGACCGTTGCGTGGTCGACCTTGAGCCCGCGCGCGGCGGCCGACAGCGTGTGCTCTCGCGCCAGCGCCACGAAATGCCGCAAATCCTCCCAATCGAACATTGGGTGACTTCTCACAATCGGAGTGAAGATTTGAGGAATTTCGCACATCGCTGCCGTCGTGCAAACACGTGTTCTGAATGGAAAGGATCGGACGATGGCTTATGTCGTGCAACTGCGGTCGCCGGGCGGTGTCGACCGGCTGGAAACGGCGGAGGTGGTTCTTCCCGCGCCCCTGGCCGACGAGATTCTGGTTCGGCAGACGGCGATCGGGGTCAATTTCATCGACATCTACCTGCGCACCGGTCTTTATCCGCTCTCCCGCCTGCCCGCGGTTCTCGGCGTCGAGGGCGCTGGCGTCGTCACCGCCGTCGGAGCCGATGTCGCCGGCCTGCAAGTCGGTGACCGCGTCGGCTATGCTGGCGCGGTTGGTGCTTATGCAACGGAGCGGTTGCTGCCGGCCTGGCGCGCCGTCGTGCTACCGCCGGCCATCACCGACGTGGCCGCCGCATCGGCAATGGCGCGCGGAATGACCGTACACATGCTGATGACGCGCGTCCATGCGGTCGGGCCGAATACCGTGGCACTGGTGCACGGTGCAGCTGGCGGTCTCGGCAGTCTGCTTGTGCAATGGGCAAAGCGCGCCGGCGCCACCGTAATCGGCGCCGTCGGATCCGCGCAAAAAGTCGCTTTCGCCCGCGAGGCCGGCTGCGATCACGTCATCGTCGGCCGCGATATCGATCTCGCCGCCGAGGTCGCCGCCCTCACCGGCGGTCGCGGCGTCGACGTCGCCTATGATGGTGTCGGTGGCGCGATGCTGCGCAAGACGTTGGCCTGCGTGCGCCTCTTCGGCACCGTCGCCAGCATCGGCCAGGTCGCCGGACCAATTCCACCTTTTGATGTCGAGGAACTGGGCCCGCGCCGCTCGCTGATCTTTGCCCGACCCAGTGTAATGGCCTATATGAGCGAGCCCGCGACCTACCGACAGGCCGCCTTCGACGTGATGAAAGCAATGGCCGACGGCCTATTGCCGGTGATCGGGCATACCTATCCACTTGCCGAGGCCGCCCGTGCCCAGGCCGATCTCGAAGCCGGACGGACGACGGGGAGCGTGCTGCTGCTTCCGTAGGCTGCACGTCAGCTCCGCCGGGTTTGATATTCGCGGATGATTGCTCCAACAAGCTGCGCTGCGGAATCGGAACTCCGGGCCAGGTGTGGCAATGGCCTCCCAATTGCGCCGATAGCCTCCTTGGGTGAGCGCCGGAGAATGGTTGTAATACGCAGGTTGCCGGCAACACGTGCCGAAGTCTCATCAAACACAGGCAGCGCGGATGCCGATGGTGGGCAAGCAAGAAGCACCGAGCAACGAGGCTCGGCGAGCTGGACCGAGCGCGGCGGACCCACTATGTCGCCGCCAGAGCGGCGCGGCTTCGGCACCGTCGTTAGGCAGGAGATGGTCGAGCACAGCGTAGATGGTGATGTCGACCTCGATTATGCGCCCTCCGGCCTAACCTGGCGCTTGAGCTGCCCAGCGGCGATTGCGCTGGAGCGTTCGCGAGCCTGAGAATCGAAAGTAACCGGACCTCGGTGGGCATCCCAGGGCCCAATTCTTCTCGGCAAACCGCTCGCTTCGCTCGCGCCGCGCAAGGCTTTAGGGACGGTTTCCAAAGCCGGTCACCGGAAATGCTTGGATGCCATGGTTAACATGAGGTTCGCGCCTCCCCGGTCAGCTTTGCCACTTGGACATGTGCTCGCCACTGCTCAACGCTCATTGCCCGGCTGCATCAGCAGCTATAGTCGTGTCGTTTCCGTTCAGGAGAAGCGGCCGGCGCTTCTACCAATCAATCCGCCGGTCTGGTCGGTCAACGGCCCGGTGGGGCGTAGCTCGCGGCTCCTTGCTTCGCCGTTTCCATCAGTGCCTTGAATTCGCCAGTCGCCATGATTGAAGCCACCACCGCTTTTGCGAGAGCTCCTCCGGAACGCGTCACGAGTTGAATTGCCTCTATAGCAGAATCGCTTGGTGCTTGTATGATGATGATTCCGTCGAATTCACCTCCCATCGGGAAGACATAAACAGCCTCTGTCTTCGCGCGAACGCATCGAACAGCTTCGAGACAGCAGCCGTGCGGTCCTGCGGGTTGTTGAGCAGCTCTTTGATAGCTTGGTCCGTATATTTGAAAAAGGATGCATAGCGGTGCATGGTGGTTGACTGTTGCGCGGTCGCCGGCATGGCAAGCCCGAGGGCAATAGCGGAAGCGATCAAGGGTGATTTCGTATTCATCATTTCTCTCCAATTCGTTTGAGTGAATCGTGTTTTCGTATGTTGAAGTACGCGTTGCAGCGGAGTGCCCGGTTTTCTGCGTCGCTTGCGAGGGCGGTTTGAATCATCACCACCTATGTCGTGTCAGCCTCTAGGGGCAGGCTTGGGATCAGCCAGGCGTCTTAGAGAAACGTTGCATCTCGCCGCCTAGCTGCACCCATTGCTGCGCATTGTCACAGAAGGGTTGCATCGCGGGGTAAACCCAGCTCGAATCGTCCAGCGTGCCGGAGGTGATCATAGCGATGCCCGGCATCGTGCCCGTCGCTTCGGCGATCGACGAGCCACATTCAGGACAGAACCGCCGCTCGACTAACTTGCCGGTGTTACCGGTCTTGCTGTAGGTCGCAAGCTTGCCCTCTACCAAAAACGCTGCCTCGGGGACGCCGACCACGACGGCGAACGCGCTGCCGCTGAACCTCTGACAGTCCGTGCAGTGGCAAATCCCGACGAACGCGGGTTGAGCATTTGCACTGGAGCGGACCTTAGCGCAAAGGCAGCCGCCAGTGATCTGAGGCATTGGTCAATCCTCCCGCTTGTTAATTCTCATTAGCATTTATAACACTGTCTCAGATGCGGGCCTTGGACTAAGGCGAACAACAGCCGGGCCAAATGCGAGCGCAGCCGTGGGTTTGTTGAAAATTTGAGTAAGGGGCTCTGTTATATGGCTACTTGCGCTGTAGCTAGCCCAACATTCCTGCCATGGCTCATAGAACCGCGCATCGGCTGTTTGGAGGAGAAACGGCAAAAAATGTGATGCTGTTTGCTAACGATTACGTCGAGTTCGGTCCCGTGGGGGAGACCAGCCCGGGCCACAGACGCATAAGCTCGGCTTGGCGCGTGACCCCGGTCTTCAGAAAGATGTGTTCGAGGTGGGTTTTCGCCGTCGTCCCAGCGATGCCGAGATTGGCTGCGCTCTCGGCCAACGTGCGCCCGGCAAACAGACAGGCGAGCACGCGGGTTTCGGCCTGCGTCAGACCAAATGCGGCAGCCGCGGCGTCTGCACCGTCTTGCGCGTCAGGCGATACGCCGATGAACACGGCGGCAACGGCCGCGGGCTGGAGCCGGGTGCGCAAGGCGCTCCCCGTTAGCGGCAGGACGTGCGCGACGATGGGCGACGCATCGGGCTTGTTGAGGCGGATCGCAAGCCCGGTTTTGCCAACGCCGACCTCGTTTCTGGCCACCAGCGCGATGGCGGAGTGCAACTCGAATGCTGCTGAGGGACCCGTCGCTTGCAGGATGCCGTGGGCGCTTTGAAGGAGGCTGCCCTCGTGCAACATGTGCTCGGCTGCGCGGTTGGCATGCAGAACGATGCCTTGTTCGTTCGTCAGCACGACGGCACAGCGGAGCGCACCGAGAGCTTCGGCCATCCGCGCACCCGCGATGGTACCAACATCGAGCACCTCGCTGATCGTCAGAGCGCGCCGCAGATGCGGCAGCAACAACTTGCCAA
>JASHYD010000106.1 GCA_030043175.1 Xanthobacteraceae bacterium
CACCGATCCCGACCCAAACATTCGCTTCGAATTGAACCGGGACTGGGCAAGGGGAAAGCGTCAGCGAAAACGTGGGCCGGCCTCCGGGCCGGCCACCTCTTGCATGTCAGCTCGGGTCGGCGCCGGACCAAGCGGAGGCCAACCGAAAGCCGGCTGAACCGAGCCGGGTCGAGACCAACCGTTGGTCAAAGAGGCGGGCGGCGGCTGTTAGGGACGGCAAGGCGGAGATCCTCAAGGTGAGAGTTACGTGCGATTTCCGCACCGAGGTGGAAGTGACGGCGGATCAAGACGATTTTTTCCGCCGTGCGGCCACCGGCAGGCTCGGAGCCGTTCTTACCCTGAAGGCCTGTACGTCACGAGGTTGCGCCCACCGACAGCCGGGAATTGCGTTGTGTGTTTGACCTCATGACGGATGAAGGTCGGCGCTGGTCGCTTGTGCTGCTCTCAATCCTGTCGAGCCATTGAGAAGCCCTGCGCCGAGAATAATCAACATTTCGATTGGCAAAATGAGACCAGTCCCTGCCGTTGCCGATACGGTCGACGTTCACCAACGTCACGTTGGGGCGGAGGTCGGCAGCTTGAAAATCGGCAGCTTGAAGTTTATTTGGGTGAGGTACTTTCTTGATGTCGTCGGCGATCCGGCGCCAAGAACTCTTCGTAGCTGGAAATACTAGTTTTACTGCATCAATACCTGATCGAAAATTAATTGACCAATTTCTCTGCTTTAAAAGCATCACAATCGCGTTGCTCGAAAACCGCATGATTAATATCAGCGCGCTGCCCCAAGAGTCGATGAACCATAATCAAACAGTAAACGTTAGGTTCCGGCAAAATTAGAGGGTGGCACGCGGATTAAATTCCATAGTCGGGGCACAAGGACTATCACCCTTCTCTCGACTTGTCGAGCGACCCGGCCCACGTCCGCTTCTACCGCGAATTCCGATCGCGATGGCGTGAACCGCGCCCATTTTATACGATCGCGTTCCACGCTTTTTTACACTACCATATGTGGTGGCAGAGAGATCAGCGTCAGATCAAAGATATGCTTAACCAGCTCCGGCTAACCTCCTGAACTTTGCCGAGCAGTGGGCCTCACACAATCGGGAATGTGCTGCTTTCTTAGCCACATAAACTCAGAAGGGATTAAACTGACGGCGTTGCGCTTTTCGTTGGATCAGCGTGATCTCCTTTTTTGGCCATGCTTCAGCTCCTTCGTTACTCACGCGGCCCCGCCAGCTGTCACACATCCAACCATGTTTGCGCATGACCGTTTGGACGAACTCGTCCGTTTGGCCATGCCGAAATCGACAAAAGTACCGGGCGATTGCATCATCTGTCATGCCAAGGTCCCGAAGAATCTCGTGAGAGATTCGCTGAAGCATCGACGACTCGCGAGATCGTTCGATACCCCCTTCAAAACGGTTGGTGTTGCCTCTAGTCATCGCTGTTATCCTTGGAGATTGTCAACATACTGTCGAAACAGTGGTTGGATCGCTGGCCCGCGACATCTTCCAGATCAAGAGCATCTCGTCGGACATGGTGTTGGTCAGAATAATGTCTGCTCATGAGAGGCGCCGGCACAATTTGGCTCTGCCAGGCTTCTTGAAGCTCCATACTTGTTGCACGTGTCCAGCACTGGTACGAGTGCGGCGCCAGGGAAGACCCGCAGTAACGTCGATAAGAGTGTGCGGCGCCTCGTCTCCGAATTCGCACGCTGTGAATTTCTTCGAACGCAACAACGAATTGTTCGAGCGCGACAACTCCTATCGGAGCTTTACCCATAATGCCGCAAACGACCTGCTTCGTGTCAATCCTCTAACCTTACGAGCTCCAGGCGCGATCGTTGCGTTTTTGAGTCGATCGTAGGACACGGGTTCTTTTGTGGAGAGGAATCAGAATGTTGCGGGTGTTCATAGGGATGTGCGATCCATCGCCGCAGCGTGGACCAAGGAGGCGAGATCCGCCACATCAAAGTGAAAAATGTGATTGCGATACGGCTTTCTTGCAGCGACGCAACTCAGAGCCGGTCCAAAGCGCAGAAGAGAAAATAAATAGTTGGCGTGTTTTTGTTATTATATTGGATATAAAGTTAGGCATTCCAGAACGATAAACGAGGCTAAAGCGGTGACCAAAATTCTCCTGATCCGGCATGGTGATGTAGAGGGCATCAAGCCGGAGCGATTTCGGGGCCGTGCAGACCTCGCCTTGACCGACCGAGGGAGGGCGGAGGCGCAGGCCGTTGCCAAGCGCGTTGCGGCTGGGTGGCGGCCCGCGAGAATCTATGTGAGTCCGATGAGACGATGCGCTGAAACCGGAGGCGCCATTGTCAAGGCGTGTGGTGTCGAGGCCGTGACGATGGAGGATCTCAACGACATAGACTATGGCGCCTGGCAATGGAGAAGCTACAAAGATGTCGCGGAGGCCGAGCCGCAACTTTTTGCTGCCTGGTTTGCAACGCCACATCTTGTACGGTTTCCGAATGGTGAGTCGCTCCAGGATCTCCTGGCTCGCACCGCGGACGCGTTACGTCTTGTTCTCAGGGATCATCGCCATGAGACCATCGTGCTAGTTAGTCATGACAGTGTGAACCGCGCCCTGCTGCTTCAGTTGCTCGATCAGCCGCTAACGTCCTACCGGCGGCTTGCGCAAGACCCATGCTGCATCAACGAGATTGACGTTGTTGACGGCGATATTCAAATCGGACGGATTAACGAAACATCTCATCTCGATGGTGTCGCATGTGCGGCCCGCGAGTAGCCGGTCAACGAAAGCGGTCTTCGACCGGAGTCAGAAGGCGCCCACACCGCTTTGCGGCCCACGAGAGGGTTGAACGTCGGTAACGCTAACCGTTCGGGAAGGCCGTCCTGGCGATACGATCGCGGTGGGGGTGTTTGTTTAACAGCTGCGCGGGCGAATCCAAAATGTGCTGCCGAGCAGCCTTCGGGCATTGACCTCAACAATCGCAGGAGGGGCCTTGAAGGCTTCGACAACGGAGGGTGAAGAACGGCTCAAGCAATCATTGCAGTCTGCTAGTCAGACTGCAATGCAGTCCTTACCAAGCTGGAAGCGACCAACAGCACGACTGCAAAGGCTGAAAGTAACCAAATCCTTACGATGGCTGATAATGAATTTGTCGCGCCACAGCGGCCTGCGGATTAGGTCCTTCTTCCCCCTCAGCGGCACGTTTGTCGAATGCGCACGCGGCGATGCAGCGGTTAGGGAAGCTCGTGCACCACGGCTATGCTAACCGCGGGCAAAAAGGGTGACCGGCGCAGCCGAGGTGTCGGCTGTTTGCGGTGCTGCCCGCAGCATATCGATTAGCGTTCGCAGCGATCCTTGGTGCTCTAGCCCGACCACGGCGGCGCTTATGTCTTCGATCCGTGATTGCGAGAGCCGGTCCGCCGCATAGGTCTGGAATTTTGCTTTGATCTGCGTACGGGACAGCCTGTTCTCGGGCGCACCCAACGGCTCCTCGCATCGCGCAGAATAGGAGTGCCCATCCAGGGTTTCAACCTCGACCACCGCTGCAACACCGCTCAGATCCGACGCTGCTCGGACCTCGACGCGCTCAGCAAAGCGGCGCAGCTTCGGATCATCGTAACGGGCTTGATTGAACTGGGTGAGCGTGAGCTCGCGATCGTGCAGGATCGCGGCCGCAACGTAATGGGCGGATAGCATCGCCTCGAACTTCGCTTTGTATCGCGCGAAATTGCCGTGCAGGTCGAAAACTGCCTGGCTCAGCGCAATACGCAACGTCTTTACTTGGGCGGGATCGACCTTGTGCTTCTCTACGATGTCGAACATCGCCGTAATAATGCCCTGGATCGAGGACGCGCCGGGCCATAGTCGCAATGCGATCTGCTCGAGTTCCCAGCGGCTGCCAAGATCCGCCACGGCGCGGTCGGGATGGCTGACGCTCACGTAGCTGTGGTAAAGGCCGCCATCGGGCGCGGTCAGGAATTCGCGCGTTGCAATGAATTCTTGCTTAGCGAGCAGCGCCGCCATCAGGCCCGACAAGGCCCCCCGGCATTGATGGAATTTCACTGTCGGCGTACCCCAGGCCGCGAATGTACCGGCTGCTTGGCTGCCGGCGAGGCCGAACGCCCGCGCCATCGAATCGGGGTCGAAGCCGAGGAGGCGTCCGACGGCCGCTGCCGCGCCGAACGGCCCAAGAATACCTGGGCTGTGCCAGCCGCGGGCGCGAAACGCAGGAAAATCGAGTCCGAGCCCGATCCGCGTCGTCACCTCGAAGCCAGCCGCGAGTGCGACCAGGAGGTCGCTGCCCGTTAGGGCATCGCGTTCGGCGATCGCCAATGCGGGCGGAACGACTTCGGGCGTGATGTGGGTCATCGTCGGCCGGTGGGCGTCGCACATGGTGACAGCGGTTATGAGATAGCCGTTGAGCAGGGTGGCGCCGGCGAGCGACAGGCGATCGCCGCCGATCACGGTGCTCTCGTGCGAGCGCGCGAGCGCGGAGGACAGCGCCACCACCTGATGCGTCTCCTCGCCGGCGTGGCCGGCTATCGCACAGACGAGCGCGTCCAGCAGCAGATCCTTGCAATACTCCCTGACGCGCTCCGGAATAGCCTCGTAGGTCAGTGAGGACGCAAACGCCGCCAATGCGGCAGTCGCTTCTTCAGGCATTCAGGGCCTCCAGGTTCGACACGAGGTGCTCATTGTCTTCTCGCGCGATCGAGGACGGCACTCAGTCACCCCTTGATGTTCGCTTGTCTGATGATCGGCCACCATCTGTCGATCTCGGCTTTTTGGAGAGCGGCGAGCGCTTGCGGGTTCTGCTGCTCGCTCGTTGGAACCTCAGACCCGAGCTCGGCAAGTCGGGATTGTACAATCGTATCGGCCATGACGTCGACTACGGCTGCGTGGAGCCGCTCGATGATACTGCGGGGCGTGTCCTTGGGCGCCCACAGGCCGAACCAGAATGTGGTGTAAAATCCCGGCAAGCCCGCTTCGTCGACGCTCGGAATCTCCGGGGCGGCGGCGAGCCTCGATTTGGCGGTCACGGCGAAGGCTTTGATCTTTCCGCTGCGCACCTGCGCCAGCGAGCTCGACACTTGGTCGAACACGAGGTCGATCTGCCCGGCTACCAAATCCTGGATCACCTGCGGGGTGCCGCGGTACGGCACCAGCTGGAAGTGCACGCCGAGCGTGCTTTGGAAGTACGCGGCGGCGATATGCGACGGGCTGCCCGGACCCGCGGTGCCGCACGTGACGTTGTCGCTGTTTGCCTTTACCCACGTGACCAACTCGCGGAGGTTTTTTGCTGGGATGGCATTGCGGGCAATGATGAGCTGATTGTTGCTCGGCAGCAGGGAGATCGGCTCGAAATCGTTCACCACGTCATAGCCGAGCGAATAGATAGCGCCGTTAAAGACGTGGGTTCCGAGGTTGCCGAGGATTAGCGTGTGGCCGTCGGGTGCGGCACGCGCGACGCGACCGACCCCGATGCTGCCGGCGGCACCAGCGATATTGTCGATGATCACCGGTTGTCCGAGGAACGCCCGCATCGGTTCGCTCAAGATGCGGGCGAGCACGTCGGCCGGCCCTGCCGCGGGGAACGGAACCACCAGGGTGACAGGGTGCGTTGGAAA
>JASHYD010001069.1 GCA_030043175.1 Xanthobacteraceae bacterium
TTCAAATCCGTTTTGGTTGGCGTTCTGCCTACCACGTCATGCTGTGCGAAATTTCGCCCGGTTGACCTCCTTCCCGCGGCTTGCGACTGCTTGCAGGGGCATGACTTCAGATCATTTGCCGTGCCTGAGTAAGGTGCCGATATGGCTTGGCATTCAGTCGATTCGCACTTCGCCATCGCGGGGTTCATCGTTGGCGCACTCGTCGGTGTGACCGGCCTGGGGGGCGGTTCACTTATGACGCCAATCCTCGTCCTATTGTTTGGCGTCTCGCCAGCTACGGCCGTTGGGACCGACCTCCTCTTTGCGGCGGCCACCAAGACTGTGGGCAGTTTCGTGCATGGGTTCAACAAAACGATTGAGTGGCGAGTCGTGCGCCGGCTCGCGGCCGGGAGTCTTCCGGCCGCCGCGTTCGCTCTTTTCGCTCTTACGCTGCTGCATATGAGCTCCGGTGGTGCGCGACACGTCATCACCACAATTCTCGCCTTGGCACTTCTACTAACTGCGGGAGTCCTTATCGCCCGGGACCGTATTTCGGCGCGCTATGCAGAGCGGCTTGGCGCATTACATGAGCGTTCGGTTGCCCTGCTAACGATCGCAATGGGAGCAGTGCTCGGCTTTCTTGTGACGTTTTCATCAGTTGGAGCAGGCGCGATCGGGGTCACAGCTCTCGTACTTCTATATCCGCGGATTCCGATGGCACGGATTGTCGGCTCCG
The DNA here is from genome assembly GCA_030043175.1 of Xanthobacteraceae bacterium. Next base: position 716 of record JASHYD010001069.1, read on the forward strand.
ATATTGCGCATGCGGTTCCCCTAACGCTGGTCGCGGGCATTGGTCATGGCGCCATGGGCTCGTTCGACCCGCATACACTCCTGTCCCTGCTTGTGGGGTCGTTTCCGGGAATCTTCGTTGGCAGTTGGGTCTCCTCCCACGCCCGCGACGCGCCCCTGCACTTCATTCTTGCCGGTGTGCTCATCATCGTAGGCACCAGCCTCGCGTTCGATGTCCCCGGTCACGGAAGACCGGACATTGGCGGTCGGGATCATCCAATCCCACTAAGTAGTGTCGGCCAGGCGCGGAGCGCTTTCGAGCCTCCGTAAGGTAGTTATTTCCTGGAGGATAACGGGCAAGAACAATCCGACCCTGCAACTTTAATGGCGCGGAGCCGGAGGACGCATATCGTCACGCCGAATAGCCAGGGGTTTTGAACTGAGCTGCTGAAAGTGTGTTCACTACATATCTCTCACGAATACAGGGCGGAATTTGAGATTCGAATAGCCGTTCCTCTGCATCCATTCCGGGAAAACTCTGACTCAGCGGCAAACGCGTATAGCACGGGCGTTCTTATCGCTGAGCGATGCCGGCGTGCCGGGTGGCAGCGACCGCGTCCAAACCAGGCCGCGGTCCACACCGCTGATCTCCTGGCGAACGAAATGAGCGTTTGGTTGCGCGTCAAATTCAATTCCCACGTCTTGCCAACGGCAAGCGGCAAACGAATGCCCTCGCCGCTGCTCAGCCTAAAATATCGACGCGGTTCCAATCGCGATCGTGGGTGACGAAAATCGATGTAGCGCTCCCGATGGCTTTCTCGGGCGACGATTTCGTTACAATCTCCGCACAAAGTCTCCTTATCATCTCGTCCCCCGTGTCTCTCACCTTGATCGTCTCGCACCATCTCCTCTCGAAATGAATCGCCCGCTGCGCCGCCATCGCTCTGGAGGACGTGAGTTAGACTCAGAACGCGCCGTGCGGCAGACGGGTAGGCGAGCGTTTCAATATTGCAAGCCGAATAACACGGGGAGTTCAACTTTCTCCGTTGATTGGGCTGTCTCCCTTCTTCGCATCTCACTTGAATGGTCATGGGCTGCTGTTCGCGTTCCAACGTACCAGCATCTCACGCCCTCATGACCGGGTGCTCTCAGGGTCCAGGACGGCCATCCTCCCGGATGCTCGAGCCGCACAGCCGAAGCGGATGGAAAGCAGGTAGAACCATGCCCGCTTGTCGCGAATGACCGGCTTGCTCTGCCTGGCAACGTATGTGACGGTCCCGCCTCAATCCCGCTTTCGGTTGATTTTATGTCCAAAGGTGCCGTCGGTTGCAATGGTGCTGGCTGAACATCTGGCTCAATTCGGCTCTCGACGGCGGGAGCTTGAGATTCTCGTGACGGCAAAAATTCAACGGGTGGTATATCGACTGTAGCTTGCTGCGGTGCGGCCGCGAGCTCAATCGAGTCATCAGAATTTTCAAACATGAAATAATAAGCTGGGAGCGCAGCGACCCCAGCCGCGATCAACAATCTCGTCCGATTGGAGAGTGGATTGCTCGGCTGACGCAACAATGGGGTGGATATCCACCCGTCCGGCTCAAACGAGATCGCATTTGGCGCCGTCCTTGGTGCCTTGATGTATGGTAGGCCCGCGACTGGTGGCAACTGGGCGGCGCGAGGCAAACGGCGAGTTTCCGGCTCACTTTGCGGCGAGTCATTTGCTTCGAAATCGGTGAATGGTCTTGGGGAATAACTGGTCACGGTACTGACCCTTCTCGTGCATCGGCAAGTTCTCCCCCCGGTTCCCGTCGAACGTCAAATCCGCCTTCGTTTGGGGCGTAAACGTTCGAACGCGTTTTCGCACAGCCGAAGAATACCTTCGTGCGCATCTGACTGACTGGGCGGCATGGATGCGGATGTGCGCACAAGGAAAAAGGCCCCGCCGAAGCGGAGCCAGAACCTCCCGCACCAGCCCGCAAAAAACGATAAGTTCAAGAACTAACGCCAGGAGCGGAGATGCGGTCCGACCAGTTTGGATGGGGGGAAGGCCGGCACCGATGTCAAAGAATAACACCGGACGGGATTCTTTGTGTGTGAGCTACCTCACACAGCGGGGCGTGAAGAGCGGCCGTCTAAACATCCGCGAGCGCCTGGATAACGTAGTCCGCGACCAGCGGGGCCCTCTGATTCCCGTGAGGGGCAAGGCTTAACCACTCCTCACTATCTGGCGGTATTCGGCCGCTCGGGTCTCGTGTCAGGATTTGTGGAGGCCGGCGCAGATGCTTCAAGGTGTCGGCCAACAGGCTGATGGCGATACGCCGATGACCCATCGCAAGGGCGAAGTCACCCGCGTCGACCTTCAGCGCAAATGGCCGCATCACGTTGCGCTTCCGGCCGAAAAGATGCGAGACCGCGTGAGCAGTGAAGTCATATTTTGCGCAGCGATTACGCCGTTATAGCCCGCAAAACGCATTAACGGCAGTCTGCAATGCCCCCACGATGGGGAACCCAAGGGCTATCACCGCAGCATTGAGGCCGCCAAACGTCTTGGCCAGCGACGAGATACTCTGCCCATAACAGTTGGCATCCCCAGGTGCCCCAGCAAATCTCGGCTGGATGAACACGCCAAACGCATTGCCGCCGACCGGAAGCATGGCGACCACCGTGTTGGTCGCGGTGTCGATCACCGAAACTGTGTTGTCGCCGCTGATCGTGATGTAGGCGTTTTGGGCAAACGCCGGCTCAGATGCAACAAGCAAGACCAACGCTAACGCCTTCAGCACTGCAAAGCTCTTCATTTGAAAATACTCCCCTCAGCGAGCCACTCCCGTCCTGCTGCGCCCTCATACGACGGCGCAGAAGGCCGTGATCAATTATTACCTGGACAGCTAAAGGCCGTGCCCATGTGGCTACAGGCGCCCCAAACCTCATCGACATCGCGGGGAGCGAACCACCGGGGAGAAGGAGCTACGAAACCCGGTGCCGCTTGAGCCCGCGGAACCTGATGGTGGTGGCGCATCGCGGCAAGGCCGCGGCGCAGGCAGCGAGTGACGAAAGACAAACAAGCGTGAGCAATTTCTTCATCAAAGTTTTCTCCAATCTGGCGGAAAACCAACCTCGCCGCTCTGCCGCACCCAAACAGCAAGGGCAGAAAATCGAAGTCAGTTATTCGGATTTGCGTTTGTGTGATTGCGGGCAGCGTCATAGACACAAGGCGCCCATCCACCCCCGCGGAAAGATGTCGAGGGGGAATAGTTTTGTTGAGAATTAGGCCGTGGTGCCTGACTATATGGGCCGCCGGTCGAGCATCCGGATAGGCCAACGGCGGCGCAAACAAACAAAGCGATGTAGGAAAACTGCGTCACTATTTTTTCTCCACTGGCGATCCAATCTCGCCCCCCAAGGTTCGGGTTTGCGGAGCCTTGAAGGCCGACATCGGCCTGCCTGTACGTCTCGGCCAGCACGATAATGGCCACGAGCATGACCACCGCCCCGAACACGGCACCGAAGTAAAAGTTACCGCTGGGTTGCGCCGAAGACGGTCACCGAACGCTATCGGCCTGTTGCTGGACGAGGCGCCACAATCTTCTCGGGGCGCAAGTTGGGGTGAGAATGAAAATGCATTGAAAAATCCTCATGCTGACAGAACTCCTACCCTCTCGCCTTGCGGAAATGGCCGCAGGGCCGAATGTCTGTTGATTCGAATCACAGAAGTTAAGAATAGCTGCTCCCTACGATAGCCTCACCAATGCGGGCGTACGTGTCCGATATGCCTCCGGCGGGAAAACCGACAACTATGCGCACTGGCCGCGCCGGATACGTCTGCGCCGCAGCGATACGCGACATTGCTGGGAGCGCGGCTGCACCTGCTGCCAGGTGCCGAAATCGTCTACGAGCTAGGTTCATGGTGATCCTCCAGGAGCGTGCGCGACCCTCGGCATTCGAAAGGCCACCAATCAATTTCAGAATCGAATTTCTGGATTGCTCGCCTGCCGCGGGCACAACGCTGCCTTTAATTCACGGGACATCGGCACGTCCCGCTGGCAACTCGGTACTGAAGTTGTCTAATTTTTTTACGATTCGTCGAAAGCGTAACCATGAAGACACTTTATGATCTGCTCGCTGTTTCCCCGGATGCCGATGCCAAACCCCTCAAGATAGCATTTCGCAGAGCTGTCAAAGCGAACCATCCAGATCTTCATCCGGAGGACCCTCGCGTTCTGCCGAAGTTCATGCAGATTGTTGCTGCAAATAGCATCCTTTCTGATGCGGTTCAGCGGGCAGCATATGACCAATCTTTAAAATATCACCAATCTTTGAAACTCGAACGCCAGCGGCTCCGATTGGAGGAGAGGCGCTTGTTAATCTTAGAGGGGAGGGGCTTGTTAATTGGCACCGCGATCGTTTTGAGCGTCATCGTGGTTGGGGCACACTGGATTTACCGAAATTCTCAGACGATCGTAACGGCGATCAACTCGAATCCCAGGGCGGCCCGCATCGAAATTGTGGCTGGCGATATAGGTGCCGAGACTATCGGGAACGGCCCCTACGGAGGTCGTAATGATGTTGCGAACTTTTCAGCACCGGCGACTGATGTAGCGCCGGCATTTGCCAACCTCTGGCTGGCTTCGGGCCTTGAAACGATGGTCGCCGCTCCCGGCGCGAATTACGACCGAAACCAGCCCGTCGTCGATGCAGGGACTGTTATCAACCATCCCGCAGGCGTCAGCAGTTTCTGTGCTGCCGACGAAACCTCAATCCGTTCTGACACGTGCGTCGTTGCCGCCTGTCGCCACATCGTCTGGCGCACAAAACTCGCTAGATACGTTGCCGGCGCGAGCAACATCCTGGCAGCTTACGATCGATGCGATCCGCTTGCGGCAGGGCGATGCACTTTTGACCATCTCTGCCGGAGATTTCGGTTCCGACGCGGCCGTGATGGTCGGCGGGCGGGCTCCCGGATCGACGCTGTCGGCTGGCGTGCCAGCAGGCCCCAATATGTGGCGACTGGCGACTAAGGATCTCGGTGACGTGGTGCTCGCACCGCCTCTGGGGTTTGTCGGGGCTATGGATCTGCGCCTGGAGTTGCGCCTTGGCGATCAGACCGCTGTTGATCGCAAGGCTGTCCAGCTGGAATGGTCGGCCAGGGATACTTTGGCTACGCCCAAATCGCAGCGATTCGGTGCGGCCGAAATCGCGTTGATGCTAGAAAAAGGTGCAGCGTTGATTGGGGTTGACAATGTCGCTGGGGCTCGGATGGTGCTTCAACACGCCGCCAAAGCGGGCGATCCGGCGGCTGCCTTCGCTTTGGCCGAAACTTACGACCCCCTGGCGCTCCAGAGATTGGATGTCAAAGGTGGGATCACGTCCGACATTGCTCTGGCCAATATTTGGTATGCAAAGGCGAAGGACCTGGGTTCAATCATGGCCTCAGAGCGGCTGAAGCGCCTCGCGGGACTTGCCAAGTAAGGCAGCCGCTGGGTTTACTTGCCTGCCCTTGGCGTTACGCCTTCCTCATCAAAAACCGTATCGCTCGGGGTGTCGTTTCCGGTATTCCTCAGGTCGGCGACGCGAGATCCGCGCGCGAACACGGTGGCCACAGACAAATCCGATTAGCAGGGCTATCATCACGCTCACCCTTCCGGAGGGGCCTGTGTGCTATCCCTCCTTGAAAAGTAATCGCGCGTCGCTCATGCCTCCTCGTCTGCGTCTTCCTCGGCCATTCGTTCGAAGCGACGTCGTGTGGCCTTCGCACGGTGCCAGCGTGAGATCAACGCCCGAACGCCGTAGCCGCAAATAAATCCGATCAGCAGCAACACCCCTGCCGGCACTGCAATAACTTCCATGGCGGCTCTTCCCTGTCCTTGAGGCGCCTACCTCGATCATACGCGCTAGGAGCCTGTCCGAGTAATCGGAAAACGTGGAGTCGCTGGGAATGGAATTCTCATTGTTGGTCGTTTCCAGAATGGTGATGCAAAATTCGACTCCTCTTCGCGGCTTCGGTGGAATCAAATTCTCGTCGAAGTTGGTGATCACGAATATTCGGACACACTCCTAGAG
>JASHYD010001070.1 GCA_030043175.1 Xanthobacteraceae bacterium
GACTTCAAGCGCCGCCAAATGCTCTATAAACTTCTTTTGAGCTTCGCTGGCACTTTCGAATGCCTGACCGGAGACGCTTACGACGCAGTCGCTTACACGAGCAGTCATCCTCGTTTGGATCTCATCACCGGCTCTGAAACCCTTGCAGATACAATCTCGACCGTCATTGCGGCGGCGCACGCCCGAAATGCACTCACCATTAGGATTGCTGATGATCCACCATGGCCGCTCATGCAGGCCTCGGACAATCCCTCGGAAGTTCCCCTCTGCAACGGTATGCGTAAGCTCGGACAGCTTGACTGACACGTCGCCGATGGGAGCTCCGTCACGCATCGGAAAGAGTTCGAGATCGACAGACTTCAATCCGACGGTTAGGATCGTAGCATCGTAAACCAGGGACCAGCCCCGTTCATCAAACGAGAGAGAGAGGACAAGGGGAATTTCAGCAGTCCGCATCGACGGATCAAATGATCCGGCTACCGCAAACGAATAATCTGCGACCCGGTAATCTACCCGCGTCGTCGTTGAGCCCGCATCGACGGTCAGAAACACGCCCCATGGCGGGCGAGCATAGAATTTTTCGAGAAAAGCCTCAGCTCTATCAACGCGCTGATGGAGGGCCGCGGCGCGCTTTGGGTCTGGATCACGCCATTCGCGCCACTCGATGTCAAATCCAAAGGCAGCAGCAAGGGCTTTTTGATCTCCAACCGACATGCGTTGGGCTTTCATTGCCGACTGCAATGTTGAGTAAGCAATAACCTCCGATTTTTCCAGCGCACGGAGCGAACACAACTTACTGTCTCCGTTGCCCTTCGCCCAAGCCACCAAGCCGTTGATCTTCAAATCAAGCTGAAAAACATCTTGCACAACGTCGTTGCCCGCCATGTTCCCAGTATCCATCTGCCACGAGCTAAGGTCCGCAAATCCACGCAACGCGATCATACAGTGGCAAAGGCCACGATGCAGCAACCGATTCTCGACCTGCACTCGACCGGGACATGGCCGCTCTCAGGCGGCAGATCGTTCACCCCGCCGATCATCCGACCGCAGGTACGACCACTCGGCGACCGCCATGCGCCGCCTTTGATGGGTAAACGGTCGAGGACAAACGGTTTCTACTCGCGAGATTGCTGGGTGATCCTGGTTCTTCAGAGGAAGCGCTCAAGTCCCGTGACGATGCACGTATACTCCCTATGGGTGGCGTGGAAAGCCCCCCGGCGGGCGATCATTAAACATTCCATCTCAGTTTATTTTTGCGAATGCCCTCGCGAGGTTGGCGTACGCCTAATGGGAGAAGCCAATCATGCGATCAATTATCATCGCTGCGGTCGGAGCCGCAGCCCTATTCTCATCACCAGCGTTCGCGCGGCAGCCGAGCCAAGGCACAACATCGATCCCGGATTTTTTCCGGGCTATGGGCCCATCTCTACACAGGCTTCGGTTTCGAGCCGCCAGCATCGGGCCCCGGCCCAGTGACCAACAAATCACGGCCGCGCAGCGGCCAACAATTTTATCCTCCGACGGGAAGGACGAAGCAGTCCCGCGTGCGGATGGGCGGGATTTCTGAGCGGCAACGAACGAGGGCCACCCGAGAGCAACACGCGGGGCTTCGGATAAACTTGGTAATAGCGAGGCCCCGCCAAGTGCGGGTCGGCCTCGAAAGCAGAGCGATCAGCGAGTGAGGTTTTGCGTATCAAGGACGAGCGTGCGGATGCATTTTGGCCTGCCTGGTGATAGTTTCGGAAGATGTAGGCAAGAGCGCGGACGCCGGCCCTTGCCCCGCTGGCCCCGTAGACCCTACTGGACCAGCACACCCGTCGGGTCCCAAATGCCCGCGGCGAAAATCGGCCCGTAGGTCCCACTGGCTCTCACTCGTGCTCGGGTCCCGCCGCAGCGAAGCCGGTCTTTTCGAAATCGGTTGTGGCGAACTCGCCAGATTGCGCCGCGGACATGACACCCGAGCGACGCGGGCTGATAGAGATAACTCTTTCGCGGCTGCTCTAAGGGCAACGCCGGGTGTTGTGTGCCGCCGGCAGGCCCGCCGGACCCAATGGGCCCCGATGCGTTGCGCCGATCCTTGGGTCCGGGTGGGTTCCGGACTATTGTCTGACCTGCGAGCAAAGAAAGTTGGAAAGTTGATCGAAAGGACTTGCTAGTTGACGACAGACAAACGTATTTGGGAAGTTTTCAAGCGGCACATCGCAGAGGTGTATTGTTGGGTACTATATTGACCTTCTCATAGTGTTAACGTAAATTGTTAACGTGGAGCGTTATACCGATTGCTCGAAGGTGAGTTGCAGTTTTAGTTGTTGGGCAAGGACGCCAACGTAGATTCCTCTCTGAGCTGCCAGCGGGACGTGCCGATGTCCCGTGAATTTAAAGGCAGCGTGGAAAGGCCCACGGCGGGCGAGCATTCCGAAAAAACAGACCTCATATTTGCGGCCAGCCGCGTTGCTTTGGACTTCTTCATCAATCTGGAGACAACACTATGAATAGATACATGACGGTGGGACTATCCATGCTGGCCGGTGCCGCGCTCGGAGGCGCAGCGATTCAGGCCCTTCACGCTCAAGCAAAGCCACGTGCCTACGTGATCGGCGAAGTCACCATCAAGGATCAGGACGGATTTTTGAACGAATTCGCGCCGGCGGTTGGGAAGGCATAGGAGGCTATGGGAGGTAACTTCCTTGTACGCGGCGGGAAGACCGAATCAAATTTAGGGTCGCCGCCTGCGCCGCGGGTGATTATCGTTGAATTCGACAGCTTGAATAAGGCACAAGCATGGTGGAATTCGCGAGCCACCAAGGACGCCTTCGCGATAGGCAAAAAATATGGGGATTTCCGCCAATTTGCCGTCGAAGGGCTCGCACAATAGGCGGGACAGTTCGAACGTGCGAGACCGCCTGGTTTTGCGGTGTCTTCAATTTTAAACGCGTTTACGTGTTTATCGGCGCTTCCGCTGATTGAACACACGTCCGGGCCGGAGCGGCTCATTTATTCGATGATTTTGCCGACATTGCATCGCTGTACGGATATGCATTGGGCCAAGCGCCGCCGCGGTAAATAAACAAAGCCAGAACGAATCAATTGTGGAGATGAATATGCGAACTTATCGGCAATGGCTGACAATGGCGACAACGGTGGGCATCGTGGCACTGATTGCGAGCCCGGTTGCGGCGCAGAAGAAATACGATCCCGGCGCGAGCGATACCGAAATCAAAATCGGGAATATCATGCCCTACAGCGGGCCGGCTTCCGCTTATGGCGAGTTCGGGAAGACGGAGGCTGCCTACTTCCGGAAGGTCAACGCCGAGGGCGGCATCAACGGCCGCAAGATCAATTTCATCAGCTATGATGATGCCTACAGCCCGCCCAAGACAGTGGAACAGGCCCGAAAGCTCGTCGAGAGCGATGAGGTTCTGCTAATTTTCCAATCGCTCGGGACACCGTCCAACACGGCAATCCAAAGGTACATGAATGCCAAGAAAGTGCCGCAGCTCTTTGTTGCCAGCGGCGCCACTAAATGGAACGATCCGCAACACTTCCCGTGGACTATGGGCTGGATCCCGAGCTATCAGGCCGAGGGGCGCATTTATGCTGAGTATCTTCTGAAGAACTACCTGCGGGGCAAGGTCGGCATTCTCTACCAGAACGACGATTACGGTAAGGACTATGTGAAGGGGCTGAAAGACGGTCTCAATGGCA
>JASHYD010001071.1 GCA_030043175.1 Xanthobacteraceae bacterium
GTCTAGGACTGCGCGAGGCTCTCCCATACAAGCCAGTACGCTATGGGAGATGTTGCCTTCTCTGCATCGGAACGCGATCGGCACCTCGGAAAAGACCGTTTCGCAGCTCAATACTTGGCCCATGGTCTCCCCTGTGAACGCTTCACGTCGGCCCTCGCGGGACGCCGCGCATCACTCGGGGTTGGGACGGTTGGCTAGACCTTTCCCATGGGGGACTCTCACCTCCTATTCTTCGCCAGCTTGACCTGGCGCACTCCGATTTGGTCTGAAAGTGACCCATAGGAGGCGTTTGGCGGATTGGAAGAGTCGTAAAGAAGATCTCCATGTGTGTTAGTCCGTCCTGTCGATCTGCCAAGCAGCGTTAGGTCAACGATGACTCTCGGGGACTTCGAAAGTGTATGTCTCGCCCCGGCGCAATACATGTACCGCGGTGCCTGGCGCGACCTCCTTTGCCATGCTGATGAACTCCTCGAACGAGGTGATCTTCGTACTGTGCCACCATTCGGGCGGGTCGCCAGCGGGCGGGCGGGCCGTCTCACCGAGGGCAAATTCGAAGGCGGTGTAGTCGTCGTAATGGATCGGGATCGCCGTCTTCGGTTTAATGAGCTTGATCACTTCGAGGCCTTGCCTGGGGTCCATGGTCACCATCAGCAGACCGAAAAACATCGTGCCCTCCGAGGTGCAGCAGCGCCAGATCGATGTGAGGGAACCGGCGCGTGATCTCCTTCAACTCTTCGAAGAAGACGGTGTCGCCGGTGATGTAGGCACGGAAAGCGGCCTCGCCGCGCGAGTTCTCGAACTCGAGCAGGCTTCCCATCACTGGCGGCAGCATTTTGGCGACAACGCCAGCTGCGTGGGCGCCGGGCATCGCCTGGACCCGAACCCGAGCGCCGCCCTTCGTGACGGTCAGGAGTTCCCACGTGTTCAGCGCCTTGGCCGCGCGGAAGCCTTTGGAAGTTAGGTCGGCTGCGGCGTGGGGCGTGGTGATGATAGGCAGGCTCCGGTCGAGCTTGCGCTCTACCTCAGCGGTCTACGCGCGATGCGTCCCTTGCTTTAATAAGCGCTGCAGATGCAGCATGGTTTGCATCTTCGAGTGTAATTGTCGTGGCTTCCGCGCATAACGCTGGGCCATATCGGCGTGTTCCTGGCGATCCACGCCGTGGGGTCGCGACCGTACGACGCGGCCCTGCGCTCCAGGTGGTGGGCGAGCTTTTCTCAGTTTGTGGTGCAGCGGTTGAGTGCACGACTCTTAGTGCGGCGGCATCGGGATCCATACCGGCGGCCTTCCCGAGAACTTCATTTTCTTCAAGATCAAATCATCGGTGACATCAGACGGCTTTAAATAGACATAGTAGTTATCTCGGCGCTCGAACACGTCGTCCTTTGGCATACTGCTCGGACTGACCAGCATCGTGTCCGAGAAGCGGACGTGCATGTAGTTTGGCAGTAGCTGGGTGAAGCTTTTAACTCGGGCGTCGAATAAGTACTGGTAGACATGCCGGCCGTCGATCCTCAGCACGCCGTCCGCGCCGTCGTCGGCCGGCCGCAATGGCACCTCCTCCCATACGTTGCCGACCTGAACATAGGCGCGCATATCTTGCAACATCACAAAAATCGGCTCACCGGCGCCGGCGTTTAGGAGATATACCGCTAACTGGTAATGCCCGTCGCCGAGGTCGGCAACCGATTGGATGTCGCTCTGTAGGCTGGAAAGCGCCATGTCAGCTAATCTCGCTGTCCGTTCCGCACGCTCACGAACCTGTATCTGCTGATATTTCGCGACTCCGAAGTCGAGCAGCAGAACGCCCGTGATGACAGCTGCTGCGCCCAGCAGCAGGGCCGCGACCGTAGGCAACAAATTTGCGCCCAAATGAATGCGCTGACGCGGTCGCGGTGTCCAATCAGGACGAACCCGAATATCGGCAGGCCCGAAATGCCGCGGATGGCGTTCGGCCGCGGCGTCGACCTCCGGCAGAACGGTTGCGGCGAGTCTACCCTGCCTCATTTCGTAGGTGCGCTGCGCACGCCCGGCGAGTTTGAGATTATGGGTGACGAGGACAAACCCGAATCCTTCGCTGCTCTGCAGGGCATCGAGGAGATCCATAATGTCGGCTTCGCTGTCCTCGTCGAGGTCGCTAGTCGGTTCATCGGCGAGCAGCAGACGCGGCGAGTTGATCAACGCGCGGGCGATGACCACCCGGCGCTGCTCGCCGCCCGACATCGTGCCCGGATCGGCGTCGGCGCGCTCACCAAGACCGACACGGGTGAGTAGATCAAAGGCCCTCGCATATGCAGTCTCAACCTCCATGGTGCGGCCGAGCAGCGCCGGAACCGCGACGTTGTCTACCGCCGTCAGGTTCGACAGCAGGCTTGGAAACTGGAAGATAAAGCCGATCTGGCGGCAGCGAAACGCGGCCCGCTCAATCTCTGTCAATGCCCAAATGTCGGTGCCGTCGAGCAATATCTTGCCGGCCGTCGGCGGGGTTAAGGCACCGAGCATCGCCAGGAGGGTTGACTTGCCCGATCCTGAGCGACCGACGATCGACACGAACTCACCGGCGTGCAGCTCTAGGCTGGCGTCCCGCACTGCTTCGTAATTAGCGGCCGCGCCGTATCGCTTGGCCAGGGAGTGTACCGATAGCTGCATGTCAGCGTGCGTCCGCTTGGATCAGCGCGTAGGGCGCCAACCGCCGCACCCGCCAAGCGGGGACAAACGCTCCTACAACGCCGAGGATTGCCGAAAATACGAGCGCCGTGATCGCACTTGCCTGTAGTATTTCCGGCGGAGGCCAGGAGAATGGGATGTCGAGCAGGCCAAAGTAGTACCCAAGCGACCGCGCGAAGGCCACCAGCAAGACTGCGCCGAAGACCACACCCGCGAGCCCGCCCACGCCGGTCGTGATCGCCGCCTCACTCAGGATGATCGTCATGACCTGGTTGGGTCTCGCGCCCATCGCCCGCAATAGCCCGACTTCGCGATACCGCTCTTGAATGATCGCTGAGAACAACAGAGACGCCAGGATCAGCAGCCCCGTGAGCTGGAATGCCGTGAAGACGGCGACGCCGATCGTCAATATGCGTAGCGCCTGTCGGGAAGTCGTCAGCACGGTGTTACCCTCGACGATCCGGACATCGGGGAGTTGGGCGAGGACGAATTTGACTTCGTCGATTTTGGCGGAGGGCGAAAGCTGCAGCAGGAACGCTGAAACCCGGTCGGGCAGCAGGTCTGGCGAGCACACTTTGTCATCGCCATGGCGGACAGTGTCCGGTTTGTTCCCGATTCCCGCAGCCGAGCTCCGGCAAATCGAAATGATTTGAGTGAGTGCGTCGAAGTTGAGGAAATAGGAGTCGTCGAATGGCCCGACCCCGGTCTTGCCGAGCCGACCGTATACGGTCATCGGCATTCCGCACACGTTGATTTGTTGGCCGATTTGTCCCCCGCGCTGACCGCCGACGATAATGCCGTCAGCGCCGAGTTGCCCCGGTTGACGCCTCTCAAGCCAGGTCAGGATTGAAGCATCGTGACCGGGATCGAAGGCAATCACATTGGCGGCCCGTCCGTCGACAAGCATCGGGACGATGCGCTGCGGCGATACTCGAGCCACTCCAGGGATGGAAACGAGCGATTTTGCCAAGCCGGCATCGACCGTCTGGTCGGTCGGCTGGACGGTAAGAAGGCTCGACGTAATGTTGATCAGAGTGCCGCGTGGGACCACCACGAGGTCGGCTCCCATGCGGGCAAAGCTTATCGCCATCCCCGCTCGCAACGCCCAGCCAGCGACGAAGCTTGCGAAGCCGATACCGACGCTGATCATCACCGCGATACCCAGAAATATCGCACGCGCCCGACGACGGCCGACGTTCTGCGCCGCCACTCGGACGAGGAGCCAGTGACCCTGTCGGCGCGTTGCCATATTCCACCGCGGGCGCAATTACCCGGCTAAAGAGTGCATGAACGCGTATGTTTCATATGCTCGAGCTCTCGCGGAATGATCACGCAATCGTGGTGGCCGCCGTTGCTGGGCCAAATGCCGACAAGCTCGTCAGTCTCTGCGTCGACGAAAGCGATGCCGCTTTCCAGTCGTTGGAAGCCGCTGAACATGCCGACCACATACTTGCCATCGTAGGTGACTGCCAGGGTTTGCATGTCCGGTCCGATTCCTTGGATCTCCTTTTTGATCTTCCAAGTCTTGGTGTCGACCACCATGATTCCACTGCGCGCAGGTGACGGGTGCAGAATCGAGAGATAAAGTTTTGAACCGTCCATTGAGAACACCATGTGAAACGGATTCGGGTACTTACCGCCCCACAACGGGTCTTCGACATGCGCTATTTTTTTCCACTTGCGCGGATCGGGGTCCGATGAATCAAACACCGACACATTGTTTTCGCGTAGATTATTCATCATGCAGCAAAAGCGGCCGTCGGGCGAGAAACCGATCTCATGGCCTGGTGAAAACACCTTGTCGAACGTTACTTCCCACCGATCCTTGCCGGTCTGATTGACCGGATAATGGTCTGGCGAATTCTTGTTAAATTGAATGAAGGTCACGGGCTCGAAGTCTTTCTCAGCATCAAGGATCACTTGCCCGCCGCACAGACGTATAACGGTCGACGCCCAGCGCCCACTCGGATGCCAGATGGTGCCGTCGGCGCCGCTCAAATGCAGCGGATCATCGCCGGGGATGGTACCCTCCTCGACGAACAACTCGCCCATTGGGACCATTTCCCATTCAATCTTCTGACCTTTGGTGCCCAAGTAGTCGTATTTGCCGGTCGCCAAATCGGGATAGATTTTGGAAATCTTGAGGGTGCCGCCGTTTCGCCATGCCATGGCGAGGTTCGGGTCGTTTGGCTCCCAGTCGAACTTGAGCGCCGCGAGAACCCGCGAGGTCCGCCTGTCAAAGCAAGCAGCGATGTCCTTTTGCCCGTCGGTGACGAAATAGCGCTCGGCAGTTTTGGGATCTATCGTGACATGGACGCCAAGGCCGAGCCCAGTCGTTTCTGCAACGTTCTCCATGACCTCCATCTGCGAGCCATCGTAACGCACGCGGTAGATACTAAACCCTTCAGCAGGCTTCTCTACTTTCGTGGGAATGCCGTAGATCAGGTAATTCTTGCCGCCTTGACAGCTGTTGATAAATTCGAAGCCTTGTGCCGGATCGGCGCTCGGGAATGCGCACAAATGATGCGAGATTGGATTGTAGTCGCCGTAGTTCCAATAGGAGATCCAGGCCAGGCATCGGCCGGTGTTCAGGTTAACTGCGTAGGTGCCCCCTGCCAGCTTGGTGGGGGTCAACAACACCCAGTCACCAAAGCCTCTACCGCCGATGTCTGCTTTGGGGTTTATTAGCTGGCGATCGATATTATGCCGCTGCACTTCAGTGTAGTTTTCACCAGCGTGTTTGAGGCCATGGGCCGGCGCGTCATTTTTGATCGTGTACGCGAGGACCCCTGCTTCGCCGACCGCCGCGGTGCTCGCCACAACGGTTAGGAAGCTCCGCCTGTCGACGTTCAGAGGTGCTCGCTCAGGCGCTTCGACCGAACGCGAAGCTTGCCGAGCTTCATCCTGCCGTGCCCTCTCCTGCTGATATCGCAAGAACTCTTCATAGTCTTGCCTAGTAACCTCTGCTTTGCGCTTGAGGTAATTCTCCTCGGCGCTGCGCGGCTTGTCTGATACATCAGTAGCCTCGGTCCGAAGATCGACCTTCACACTCAGCTCCGGCTCTTCCCGCTCAACAACTTTGTTCGCTGCCTGTTTCTCAAACATGTCGCACCTTCAGTGTGGGAGCGTCGTGCCGAACGTTGAGTGGTGGCTGGAACGAGGACGAATCATTGATCTCGAAAGCACGCAATGTGAAAGGGACGCGCCGCCGGCGTCCCGCTCGGATCGAACGTGTGCACCTGCATTTTGGACGGATCGCTTTTTAGGCCGACAGTAATCAAGCCAGGTGAGACCGGCTCTTCCATAGCACTGCCAATAGTGGCGGCAAAATTTGTCTTTGCCGCTCCCTGCAGTGAGGTCTTCCAAGTTATAATGTACTCGTTAACCCCATTAAATTCGCAGCTATCGATCATATACCCGCGTGCAATGGTCCCGTCTGCCCTGATAACGCACGCCAATCTGTTCTCAAATTCTGCCATCGTAATCTCCTCTGATCCGTACAGGTCATTTAGTCACGCTTGGGCACCACGCCGCTCTTTAAACAGGAGGATATCCCTCGCCTCGTCGATCTTCAGGATCAGATAATGTGCAGCACCGAGTTCCGGCTCGAGCTTGTGCTGTAGGCGACGGTGCGCTGCGCTGATCTGATCTGATGCGGCGGTCGCTTCGAGCCCGAGGACATCGAGCGCCTCTTCAATCGACATCCTCTGGCGGCCAGATGCGTTGCCGGGCCCGTTCAGCAGTCGATCGGAGGAAGCCATGGGGGTTGGCTTTCTCCCAGCATGGCCTGCGGCGCGGTCCAGGTAGGCAGTCAAGGCGGCAATGGATTGCCGCACTAGGTCCAGGCTAACCGGGTCGGGCTCCGGAGGAGAGTCGGGTGCAGTGGGCGCGCTAAAATTGGGACCCCATCGAGGAAAGTCGCTTCTCCCAGAAATTGCCGAACCGGATAAAGCCCGCCAGCGGGGCACGCCCCATATCAACGCTGGAAGAAAGAATGAGGCAAGCATCAACGCGAGCGTTGACCGGCCACTCATTGTGAGCCACAGCAGGAGGGCGGGGGTGAGACCAATAAGGCCGGCGAGCGACCATTGTCCTGCATTCAAGACGGTTCGCGGGTTGGTGTTGAGGAGCCAGTGGCAGATTTGAATCACGGATATCGACAACGATACCCCCAGGACTGCATAAACGAGAATATCTGACTCAAACATTGCAGGCTCGTTATCTGGATCTCAGTGCGAACTCAGAACCCCGAAGAATTTGAACGCGTCAGCGGTCCCGCCGTCGTTCCGCCGCCTTAGACGATCCCAGTCCGCACTCATAGGCCTGATCGTAATCCGAGCCGGCGATAGTTTACCCGCTTGACTTCCGTTCGCATGTTTGCAGCTGAGCCGATTAGCAACGACGTAACAGCAAAACATCGTTCTTTGTTCCTTGCAGTTGCTCGCTACGTCTGGAAATAACCAGGGAGATCCCCCGGTCTGCCGGGGAAGCAGCAAAGGTTTGACAGTTCCGGCAGTCGCGCCCCAGGCTGCCACCGACGAAGAGCGCCTGAGCAAATAGACCGGAGCCGTAAAAATACGATAGGGACTGATCCGAAGAAGATGCGCCAAACTTGAACCGCCGCTGCAACACGCGGTAATACGGGCCTTGCCGCGGTCGATGGCCGCCCTCAGGCAGCTCACCTGTCGTATCCGGGGCTTGCCCGAGGACGGCTTCGCGCACGAACGTGCCGCTGCGCAATGGTTTAAGAACAACTTGCTGTTCGAAGCCGATGAGGGAAAGTGGCGCGCCGGCCGCCAAATCGGGTACGGCACTCAGGTATGGCCGTCAGGTCGGTACGATAGCGAATTGGTCGACGGCGAGCCCCGCGGTCCCGGTGAGCTGATCCTGCAGCCAAACAGAGCCGGCACCCTTATCCGCGGCGGAGGAAGCATCCGCGGTACCTGGACGGATAGATGTTTTCGCGAAGGACCCTTTCGGCGTGCCGTTGTCGGCCTACCCATAAAGGTCCGGACAACGGAGCTGCGAAATCGTCGCTGTTCAAAGGAGTCGAATTGGGCCTGGGTGTCGTGCGCAAACGCACAGACTGTTTCCGGCAAGAATGCTAAGGCTTCGGACACCAACGGCAAGGTCTCCTGGATGGAACAGCAATGTGCGATAACGGGCAATAGCCTAAGCCTAGCCGTAAGTTCCCCGGCCAGCTCGGAATTAGGCGAAGAGGCGCAAGCGGCAATCATGGGCTGCGGGGCCTTCGGATCGCCCCGCTTGCCTCGGGAATGATCGGCCTCGACCGCCGGCCCTTCGACGGCCCTTCTCCCTACGAAAATACTCCTCTCGCTCCTTGCAGAAAAAATGGTAAGTACGCACCGACCACCTTCTTGCCTTCTCTGATGAAAGCAGCACAAGAATCGGCACAGTTCTTACATTGCGCGTGATGCTGCTCGTGTTTGCGGCACTCCTTCTCGCAATCGTTGCAAACGTCAACACATAATCTCACCACTTCTTTGAGGCGAGGCGCATCGAAGGCGGCAAATCTCGCGACAGCTGTACACATTGGAAGCATGGTCGAGACGCTGTCCATACAATCCTTCATAGATATATCGCCTGCGCCCAATTGTTTGGCGCAGTGGTCGATACATGTCTCCCCGCGATTGACACACAATAGAGCTGCATCAAGCAAATCCTGATTTTTCCCGCGAGTCACGCACAATTCGGCTGCATCAAGCAAATCCCGATTTTTCGTTGGTCCAGTCGTGGCCTGTCCCTCGTGACCAACATGGTCTGGGTAGTCAGGATTTTGAGCGTCGGCCCAGTTGCATGACGTAAGGGCAGCGCTAGCCGCGGCGGCGCTCAGTGCGCAGGACAACTTCAATATTTGCCTGCGCGCCAATGACGCGTCGCGGACAAAATCATGACTCGAGTGTATGATGTCCTTTGTCATGACATGTCTCCGAATCAAAATAAAAATCG
>JASHYD010001072.1 GCA_030043175.1 Xanthobacteraceae bacterium
GGCTTGCTGGCTGCGCCGGCGATGGCCGCCGAGCTTCCCGAATGGGCCTATCCGGTTGCGCCGCCCGGGGGGGCGCCGCCGGACAATACCGTGCAAAAGACCTTGCCGGGCAGCGCCAAGACATACACGGCGGCTCAGATCAACGACCGCTTCGGCCCGCCGGACTGGTATCCGGAGGACCATCCGACGATGCCGGACATCGTCGCCCACGGCAAGAGGCCCAACGCCATCGCGTGCGACCTGTGCCACCTCACCAACGGGCAGGGACATCCGGAGTCTGCCGGCGTTTCCGGATTGCCCGCGGCCTACATCATGCGCCAGCTCGCCGAGTTCAAGTCCGGCATCCGCAAGGGCATGCGCGCGCCGATCATGGTGCAGATCGCCTCGGCGCTGACCGACGAGGAGGCGCAGGCGGCGGCGCAATATTTTTCGACGCTCAAGTACCCGCAGTTCTACAAGGTGATCGAAACCGATATGGCCCCGAAATCCTTTGTCGGCGCCGGCGCCATGCGGTTTGCCGCCAAGGAAGGCGGCACTGAGCCGATCGGCAATCGCATTATCGAAATTCCGGCAGACGAGGAGCGCACCGAAGCGCGCGATCCGCGAGCCCAGCACATCGCTTATGTGCCGACCGGCAGCATCAAGAAGGGTGAGGAGATCATCACCACCGGCGCTGGCGGCAAGACGACCCCGTGCGCCGTTTGCCACGGCCCCGATCTGAAGGGGTTGGGCGAGGTGCCGCCGATCGTCGGGCGCTCGCCTGAGTACATCTACCGCCAGCTCAATGATATCAAGATCGGCACCCGCAAAGGCGCCTGGGTGCCCCTCATGCAGCCGGTGGTGGCCAAGCTCAGCGACGAGGACATGGTCGCGATTGCGGCCTATCTGGTTTCAAAGGCCCCTTAAGACGCACCGGATTCGCGGTCGCTGCAATCTCGGTCGGCACGAACGCGGATATCTGGGCAGATGACGCCTGGCGCGGCACCGGATGGTGCCGCGCTTTCTATCTGTGCGTGCCCCCATAGTGCCGGCACCAGGAAAATCAGGAAACGCACGAGCCCGCACCGGACCCGGTCCGATCGGCGGAGAAAGTCTACGATCACGTTTGTTCCGGCCATCCGCTCGTCCGAACACAAGGACAGCCCGGCGATGACGTCACGAGTTTTGCTATTGCGAATACGCGCTGACGGCGACTATCGACTCGATTCCCTCGAAGCTGCAACGGCGCTCCCAGTCGAGAGATGCCGGTAATTCGAGTCGAACGAACACAGGAGCCGCTGTGGCGGGGCCTTATTCATTGGGCCGCCAGGACAGTAAAGGCGGCGCCTACCAATCCAATGGCCGAAAGATGACGTGGTGCGCCGTGTGCCCGCTCGAAGCGGAAAGATGGCTGCAGCAAAAGCAAGAGGCACTTGGGCCGCTCACAGGCCCGCTCGGTCATGCGTCGTTGCGACCTGATTGATCCGCTGGCCATCTTCGCTATGATATCGTTATTCCCATCGGCATATAGCTGCTGTCAGGAGACGAACCTCAATGAGGATGGATAGACGGCGTTCATTCGGCCTCATGTTGGGAGCTGTGCTGGCGCTCGGCGCCGATACCACACCCGCATTCCCGCAAGTCAAGGAGCCGCTGGTATTTGCGGCGGCCAGCCTGAAGACGGCGCTTGACGAGGTTGCGGCGCAGTGGCAGCGGGAGAGCGGCAAGAGGGTTGTCGTCTCCTACGCGGCTAGCAACACGCTCATCAAACAAATCGAACAAGGCGCGCCGGCGGACATTTTCATCTCCGCCGATCTGGACTGGATGGACTACGGCCAGCAGAAGAATCTGATCAATCCGCAAACGCGCTTTAATTTGCTTGGCAACCGGCTTGTCCTGATCGCTCCGAAAGACGCCACGTTGACACTCAACATCACGCGCGGCTTTGACCTCGCCTCGGCCTTGAAAGGCGGGCGGCTTGCGATGGCTAACGTAAATTCCGTGCCTGCAGGAAAGTACGGCAAAGCGGCGCTGGAGAACCTTGGCGCCTGGGACGGCGTCAAAGACAGGATCGCGCAAGCCGAAAATGTGCGCGCCGCGCTCGCATTGGTGTCGCTGCGCGAAGCCCCGCTCGGCATCGTCTATCAGACCGATGCCGCATCAGATCCGTCAGTCAAGATCGTCGCGAGATTCCCGGAAGATTCCCATCCGCCGATCATATATCCGATTGCGCTCACCGAGACCTCCACCAATCCTGACGCGCGGGCTTTTCTGCGCTATATCGGATCCGCGCCCGCAAGGCCGGCGTTCGAGCGGGAGGGCTTTACGGTCCTCGGTTCTGGCGCCTCGCGATCCTGAAAAAGCCGACCTGCCACAGCAGATTTTCGATATGGTTGAATCAACGACATTGCCGCCTCGCCCTTCACCTCTCGGAGGGGGGAGTTCGGATCGCGCTTGCGCCGTCCGGGTGAGGGGGAAACGGCCTAGCAACAGGCTCTGCGACCTTCACATCCGGCATGTGCGTGCGACGGGGGTCCACGCCGACCCCTTGCCCACCAGCAGAGGTGGAGACACGCTCGCCCAGCGCTATCGCAACATGCTCTGAAGGCAACGTTGAGCGATCGCCATGGATGGATGGCTCCAGCTTTCGCCCGAGGAGTGGACCGCAGTCCGGCTTAGCCTGCGCGTTGCAACCGTGGCAATGTTGACCAGCCTGCCGATCGGGATTGCGGTGGCGTACCTGCTGGCGCGTTTCAAGTTTCCCGGCAAATCGGTTGTTGACGGGATCGTGCTGCTGCCCCTCATTCTGCCGCCAGTCGTAACCGGATATCTCTTGTTGTTGACCTTCGGCCGGCGTGGGCCGATTGGCTCGTTCCTGGCCGAGCAGTTTGGAATCGTCTTCTCGTTTCGCTGGACCGGTGCGGCGCTCGCATGCGCTGTTATGGGGTTCCCGCTGATGGTGCGCGCGATCCGACTGTCGATCGAGGCCGTCGATCGCCGCCTTGAGGAAGCCGCCGGCACGCTTGGCGCCAATCCGCTCTGGGTTTTCGTCTTCGTGACGTTGCCGCTCATTGCACCCGGAATTATCGCCGGCATGATCTTAAGTTTTGCCAAAGCGATGGGCGAGTTTGGCGCGACCATCACCTTTGTTTCGAATATTCCAGGTGAAACCCAGACGCTCCCTTCGGCGATCTACACGTTTACCCAGGTTCCCGGCGGAGAAGCCGGCGCACTGCGTCTAACGCTTGTGTCAATCGCAATCTCCATGGCGGCCCTCATGATATCCGAATTGATGGCGCGATGGGTCGGCCGCAAGATCTGGACCGAATGACGATCGAGGTCGATGTCGCCCATCGGTTAGGCGCTTTCACGTTGGAGTTGAGCTTCACTTCTCAAGGACGGCTGACCGCGTTTTTTGGGCAATCCGGTGCGGGGAAAACCTCGCTCGTCAACGTCATCGGCGGCCTTATTCGTCCCGTTCGGGGGCGGATCGCGGTGGACGGAACGACCCTCACTGACACCGCAGCCGACATTTTTGTGCCCACCCACCGGCGCCGTGTCGGATATGTGTTTCAGGAGGGCCGGCTGTTCCCCCACCTGACGGTTCGTCAGAACCTCCTGTTCGGGCGCTGGTTCAGGCCCTCCCAGGAGCGCAAGATTGAACTTGAAACGGTACTTGATCTTCTTGATGTGCGCGTGCAAGCGTGTTCAGTTCAGGGAGGTGCAAATCCTCCACGGGTAAACCTACTCCGGCCTGGTAGCTGACCGTAACTGCGTCGCCGCGAGGCGGGGTGGAGAGCAACGGAAGGCGAACGGAGTCGTCCGA
>JASHYD010001073.1 GCA_030043175.1 Xanthobacteraceae bacterium
GCGTAAGAAATTCGGTGTCACAACCGTCATCGACGGCATCTCGATCGACGTGATGAAAGGCGAAGTGATCTGCATCATCGGTCCGTCAGGCGCCGGCAAATCGACGCTGCTCCGCTGCATTAATGCGCTCGTGTCGATCGATTCCGGCTCCATTCTGGTTGCCGGGCAGGAGGTCAACGACCCCAATCTCGACAAGCTCGCGTTGCGCCGCAAAGTTGGCATGGTGTTTCAACAATACAATCTGTTCCCGCACCGCACCGCGCTCGCCAACATCATGATGGCGCCCCTGCACGTGCTCAAACGCAGCCGCGCGGAAGTTGAAAAAGAAGCACGCGCGCTAATGCGCAAGGTACGGCTCGACGGCAAGGAGGATTCCTTTCCGGCGGAACTTTCCGGCGGCCAGCAGCAGCGCGTCGCCATCGCGCGGAGCCTCGCCATGCGGCCTGCTGTCATGCTGTTCGACGAGGTGACGGCCGCGCTCGACCCCGAGACCGTGAAGGAGGTGCTGATCACCATCCGGGAGCTCGCCGAAGAGGGCATGACGTGCGTCATCGTCACCCATGAAATGGGCTTTGCCCGCGAGGTCGCCGATCAGGTCTATTTCACCGACCGTGGCATTGTCGTCGAGCATGGACCGCCGGCGGAGTTCTTTGCCAACTGCCAAGACGAGCGCACGCGGCGGTTTTTGAACCAGGTCCTGTGAGCCAAGGCTCGCTTGCCAGCAGCCCTGCCGCCGGCGAACAAGGATGATACGAATCGACAGATTGGCGTGCCCATCTTGGACGGGCCGGGATGAAAGTCCTTGGTGCACCACTCGAGGACAGCAGCAGCGCACCTGACTGGGATGCAGGACCGGCAGCGGCCACCAGGCAAGCTCCGGACGCGACGGGTTACTCCCGGGCCAAGCTCGGCAGCTTCAGGTGATGCGCTCTCGCGCAGGCGATCGCTTCCTCATAACCGGCGTCGGCGTGACGCATGACCCCCGTCGCCGGGTCGTTCCATAAAACGCGCCCGATCCGTCGCGCTGCCTCCGGCGTGCCGTCGCACACGACCACCATTCCCGCGTGCTGGGAAAAACCGACGCCGACGCCGCCGCCGTGATGGAAGGACACCCAAGTTGCGCCGGAAGCGCAGTTGACGAGCGCGTTGAGCAGCGGCCAGTCGGATACCGCGTCGGAGCCGTCTTGCATCGCTTCAGTCTCGCGGTTGGGGCTAGCGACGGAACCCGCATCGAGATGATCGCGACCGATCACGATGGGCGCACGGAGTTCGCCGCGCGCAACCATCTCGTTGAACGCAAGCCCAAGGCGATCCCGGTCGCCGAGCCCGACCCAGCAGATGCGTGCCGGCAGGCCTTGGAATCTGATTCGTGTCTTTGCCATATCGAGCCAGTTGTGGAGGTGCTTGTCGTGCGGCATCAGTTCCTTAACCTTAGAATCGGTGCGGAAAATGTCCTCTGGCTCCCCCGAGAGCGCCGCCCAGCGGAACGGACCGACGCCCCGGCAAAACAGTTGACGGATATAGGCCGGCACGAATCCGGGAAAATCAAAGGCGTTTGTGACGCCCATCTCTTTCGCCATCTGGCGAATGTTGTTGCCGTAGTCGACGGTCGGCACGCCACGTCGCCAAAACTCCAACATGGCGCGCACGTGAACGGCCATCGACTCCTTTGCCGCACTTTCGACGCCTTTCGGATCGCTTGCGCGTCGCATTTCCCAATCGGCGAGGGTCCACCCTGCGGGGAGGTAACCATTGATCGGATCGTGCGCGGATGTCTGATCGGTGACCACGTCGGGCTTCACGTCGCGGCGCACCAGCTCGGGCAAGATTTCAGCTGCATTACCGAGCACCCCGACAGAAATCGGCTTGCGCTCTCGGCAGGCCCGCTCGATCATCGCCAGCCCTTCGTCGAGGTTCTTCGCCTGGGCATCGAGGTAGCCGGTGTTGAGTCGCATCTCGATGCGTGAAGGCTGGCATTCGATTGCAAGCAACGATGCGCCCGCCATGCTCGCGGCGAGCGGTTGCGCGCCCCCCATACCGCCGAGCCCGGCGGTGAGAATCCATCTCCCGGACAGGCTACCCCCATAATGCCGCCGGCCGATCTCCGCAAAAGTCTCGTAGGTGCCCTGCACGATTCCTTGCGACCCAATGTATATCCACGAGCCCGCAGTCATTTGGCCGTACATCATCAGGCCCTTACGGTCGAGTTCATTAAAATGGTCGAGCGTTGCCCAGTGCGGCACGAGGTTGGAGTTGGCGATCAGCACACGTGGTGCGTCGGGATGTGTGCGGAATACGCCGACCGGCTTTCCGGACTGCACGCACAGCGTCTCATCCGCCTCGAGCATCGTGAGCGCGGCGACCATGCGGTCATAACTTTCCCAGTCGCGCGCTGCGCGCCCGATACCACCATACACAACCAGCTCCTGCGGCCTCTCGGCAACCTCCGGATCAAGGTTGTTCATGAGCATGCGCAGCGGGGCTTCGGTTAGCCAACTCTTGGCAGAAAGATATGGGCCGCGCGGCGCCCGGATCACACGGGCATTATCGAGACGAGTGGGCATTGAAATCCTCATTCGCAGCAGTAATACGAGGCGAGCTCTCGCCCCATCGGTTCCGACTGGCGATCCCTAAGTTTGCGCGACGGAGTCCCGCGAGATAGCCGAGGATGTCGCTCGTCGTCTCCGCCAAGGCTCACCCTGAACTACGGTTCGGACGCGCTTGTTTTGTGCAAACTCGGCGGTTCTACGCCGGCGACCCCGATGACCGCTCCCGAACGCACAAGGTCCGCAGCGCGGGCGATGTCCGGCGCGAGACAACGGTCCTGCTCCAACCTCGCAACCCGTTCACGCAGATGCGCACGCACGCGCTCGAGCGGCGCGCTGGACGTCACCGGCGCATGGAAGTCGCAGCCTTGCACCGCCGCGATAAGCTCAATCGCAACGACATTCGTGGCATTCGCCGCCATTGCCGCGAGCCGGCGCGCGGCGTGTGCCGCCATCGACACGTGGTCCTCCTGGTTGGCGGAGGTCGGGATCGAATCGACGCTTGCCGGATAGGCGCGCTGCTTGTTTTCGGCCACCAGTGCTGCCGCCGTGACCTGTGCCACCATGAAGCCGGAATTGAGACCCGGCTCCGGCGTCAGGAAGGCCGGCAGTCCCGACAGCGTGGGATCGATCAACATGGCGATACGCCGCTCGGCAAGCGAGCCGATCTCGCACACTGCGATCGCAAGAATGTCGGCGGCAAAAGCCACCGGCTCGGCATGGAAGTTGCCGCCTGACAGCGCCTCGCTGCTGTCCGGGAAAATCAGCGGATTATCGGAGACGCCGTTCGCTTCCGTAATCAGGGTGGCGGCGGCCTGCCGCAGCAAATCCAGCACGGCACCCATCACCTGCGGCTGGCAGCGCAGGCAGTAAGGATCCTGGACCCGATCATCATTGAGGAGGTGAGACGCCCGGATCGAACTCCCGGCCATTAGCGCACGCAAGGCGGCGGCAACCTCGATCTGCCCGCGGTGACCGCGCAGTTCATGGATGCGAGCATCAAATGGCGTGTCCGAGCCCTTGGCCGCGTCGGTCGATAGCGCGCCGGTGATCAATGCCGCCTGGAACGCGCGTTCAATCGCGACCAGGTTTGCCAACGCCTCCGCTGTCGAGAACTGCGTCCCGTTGAGCAGTGCGAGCCCCTCTTTCGGGCCAAGTACGATCGGTGCGAGCCCGGCACGCGCCAGCGCTGCGTCGGCCGGCATGGGTTCGCCGGCAAATTGAGCTTCGCCGACCCCTAGCATCGTGGCCGCCATGTGTGCAAGCGGGGCAAGATCGCCAGACGCGCCGACTGAGCCCTGGCTCGGTATCACTGGTATCACCTCGCGCGCCAGCATGGCTTCGAGCATCTCAACGATCGCCAACCGAACACCGGAGTGTCCGCGGCCGAGGCTCGCCAGCTTCAACGCCATCATCAACCGCACAGTCGCTGACTGCATTGGCTCGCCAACACCGGCTGAATGGGAAAGGACGATGTTGCGCTGGAGCGCGGCGATGTCGCCGGACGCGATGTGTACGCTCGCAAGTTTCCCAAATCCTGTGTTGATGCCGTAAATCGGTTCACCTCTGGCAATGATCGCTTCAACTGCCCTCGCGCTCCGCGCTACCGCGTGCACCGAGCCAGGAGCGAGTCGAACCGCTGCGCCATCCATCACAGCGCGCCAGTCGGTGAGCGTTGCGCTTCCCGGCGTTAGCGTGATCGATGCAATCAAATGCCTCTCCGTATGCGCGCGTACAAGGGATTGAAACCAATGCGGTAGACGAGCTCGCCCGGTCGTTCGATGTCCCAAATGGCAAGGTCACACCGTTTTCCCGGTTCCAAGGTGCCCGTCTCGCCGAGCCTTCCGAGCGCGCGGGCGGCCTCACGCGTGACGCCAGCAATAGCTTCCTCGACGGTCAATCGGAACAGCGTCGCCGCCATGTTCATGGTCATAAGCAGCGACGTAACGGGTGACGTGCCCGGATTGCTATCGGTCGCGACGGCCATCGGAACATGATGGCGGCGGAGCGCATCGATTGGCGGTGGTTGCTGTTGCCTCAGCACGTAGAAGGCGCCCGGAAGCAGCACGGCAGTAGTGCCTGCGCGCGCCATCGCAGCGATACCGTCCTCGTCGGTATATTCGAGATGATCGGCGGACAGCGCGTCAAAATCGGCGGCGAGCTTTGCCCCGTGCAGATTGGAGAGCTGGTCAGCATGGAGTTTCACCGGCAGCGCGGCTGCCTGCGCGGCCTGGAACACCCGTGCTATCTGCTCGGGCGAGAACGCGATGTTTTCGCAGAACGCATCGACCGCGTCCGCGAGCTCGCCACGAGCGATGACTGGTATCATCGCACAGACCTCGTCGATATATCGCTGTTTGTCGCCATTCGCTTCCGGCGGCAACGCGTGCGCCCCGAGAAAGCTCGTGACCACCTCAACTTCGCGCTCCAGCGCGAGCCGGCGCGCTGCACGCAGCATCCGCGCCTCGGTTTGGCGATCGAGGCCATAACCCGACTTGATTTCGATAGTGGTCACGCCCTCGGCGAGCAAACAGTCGAGGCGCGGCAGCGTTGCCCTGACGAGGTCGTCTTCGCTCGCCGCGCGCGTTGCTCTGACGGTCGATAGGATACCGCCGCCGGCCCGCGCGATTTCTTCGTATGACGCGCCGGAAAGGCGCAATTCGAACTCGCCTGAGCGGTCCCCCGCATAGAGGAGATGAGTGTGGCAATCGACCAATCCCGGGGTGACCCAACGCCCGTCAAGTGCGATGCGGTTGGGTGCGTCCCAGCCGGTGGGGAGCTTTCCCATAGGGCCAGCAAAGGCGATCCGGCCGTCCTTGGCCGCGACGGCACCGGGTTCGACCGTCCCGAGTCCCGCAAGACCGGGCGCGAGCGTCGCAAGGCGCGCATCGAGCCAGATAGTGTCAAATTGCATGGCATCCTCACCCATCCGAAAGGGTGAAACACCTCTTATATATGTGCAGCCCAACACAACGGAGGATGTCAACTGCAGCGCGAACTCTTTTTTGATCACGCTCTGCTTTCGTTCGGCTGGGCCCGCGACGTTCGAATGACCGTCGTGGACGGCACTATCCGTTCGCTCGCGGAAGGCGCAGTTCGCGAAGCCGCTGAGCGAATCGCCGGCATTGCCATTCCGGGACTGGCCAATCTCCACTGCCATGCGTTCCAGCGCGGCATGGCCGGACTGGCTGAGCGGCGTCGCGCAGGGGCTGACAGCTTCTGGACTTGGCGCGAGGTGATGTATCGCTTTCTCAATCGCTTGTCCCCCGATGATGTGCAGGCGATCGCGGCGTTCGCTTACATGCAGATGCTGGAGGCCGGCTTCACCACCGTGGGCGAGTTTCATTATCTTCATCATGACATCGATGGCCAGCCCTACACTGACCTCGGCGAGATGGCGGCTCGGATCACCGCAGCCAGCGCCGAGACGCGCATGGGGCTGACGCTGCTGCCGTCCTTTTACGCGTACGGGGGTTTTGGTGGCGTACCCCCGGCCGCATCTCAGCGACGTTTCCTCAACGATCCGGAACGGTTTCTAAGGCTCGTCGAGCGCACGCGTGAGATCGTTGCCGGCCTGCCGGGAGCACGAGTCGGTATTGCGCCGCATTCGCTGCGTGCCGTTACGCCCGAGACCCTGCAGATCGTTTGCCAGGCGACGAGGGCGGGACCGATTCATATCCATGCCGCCGAGCAGACCAAAGAAGTGGCCGAAAGCGTCGCGGCGCTCGGCCGCCGGCCGGTGGAATGGCTGCTCGAGAATACCGAGGTCGATTCACGCTGGTGTCTGATTCATGCGACGCACACGACCGAAACGGAAATACGTGCGCTAGCCGCCTCGGGCGCCGTGGTCGGCCTTTGCCCGATCACCGAAGCCTCTCTCGGCGACGGCATCTTCGATGGGGCGGACTATCTCATCGCCGGGGGACGATTCGGCGTTGGTACCGACTCCAACATCCAAATTGACGCTGCCGCGGAGCTGCGACAACTGGAGTATGAACAGCGTCTCGCTCGACGCGCCCGTAATGTCATGGCAACGCAGGACGGCGAGTCGATTGGCCGAAGTCTATTCGCCTCTGCACTCGCAGGAGGCGCACAAGCCTTGCAACAGCCGGTAGCTGGCCTCGACGTCGGTCTGCGGGCGAACATCGTGTTGCTCGATGAGAACCACCCGGACCTTGTATCGCGCCACGGCGACGAATGGCTCGATTCCTGGACCTTCGTCGTCGGTCGAACAGCCGTGAAAACGGTGCTCGTCGGCGGCGAGTGCGTCGTGGAAGGGGGACACCACAGAATGTGGCGGACAATTGAGGAACGCTACAAGAGCGTTATCGCCAATCTTTCTACCGCGTGAATCATGATACACGTGGCCGTAGGCTGCGCTTGAGTTTCGCTGAGCCCCTGAGCCTCTGCCATTCAAGCCCAGCACCGGCACGGTCGATGAAAAGGTGGCAGATGCCCCGGAAAATACTCGCTGGCATAGCTTCGCCGGCAGCCGCGTTGCTTGTTGCGGCAGGCAACGCCATGTTCGCCGCATCCCCCTCTCGCGCGGCCGACTATCCTGCTCAGCCGATCCACATCATCGTCGGCTTCGCCGCAGGCGGCGCTCCCGACACGCTGGCGCGGATCGTGGGCGACAAGCTCGCTGTGGATTGGGGTCGGCCGGTCGTGATCGAAAACCGCACAGGCGCCGAAGGCAATATCGCGATGGCTGTTGTGGCGAGAGCGCCCGCGGACGGTTACACGCTGGCACTCGCCCCGGTCGGGAATGCAGCCATTAACCCGTGGCTCACGGCCAACCTGCCGTATAACCCCATCAAGGATTTCGCGCCGATTACGCAGATTGCAACAGTCGAGAATGTGCTCGTGATAAGTGCGCGATCGCCGATCCGCACAGTGACACAGCTGATCGCCTCCGGGACATCGACAACCACCACTCTGAGCTACGCCACACCGGGCGCCGGCAGTCTCGCACATTTGGCGGCCGAGTTGATGGCCCGTGCGGGCGGATTCCACATGAACCACATCCCCTACCGGGGGGTTGCGCCGGCACTCACCGATGTGATCCGCGGCGAGGTCACATTGATGTTTGCGCAGCTGTCGACCGCCAAACCATTCATCGATGCCGGTCAGCTGCGCGCGCTCGGCGTTGCCAGCAAGCGGCGTAGCGCGCTTCTTCCTGATGTGCCGACGATCGCCGAGGGGGGCGGAATGCCGGATTTTGAAGCCGTGTCGTGGTACGCCTTGATGGCCCCTGCTCGCACCCCGGAGGCGATCATCGCAAAGCTTTATGCCGGCGTGGCGCGGACGCTCAACAGGCCTGATGTAAGGGCGGCGCTGGTCGAGCAGGGGACGACGCCAGTGGGGAACTCGCCCGGCGAACTCGCTGCCATCATCGCGGCGGACTCCGCACGCTGGGCAAAAGTCATCAAGGACGCGAATATCACGGCCGAGCCATAGGCCAAGGTGCCATAGCCGTCATGTGCCCGATCTACCTCACCTACCTCAACGCGTTCGATGTCGAAACGCTGGGGCTTGCGGACGACGAAATCCTCGCGGCGGTGGAGCGAGGTCTCGCGGCTCAGGGGCGCCGTGAGGCCGTCATCGAGCCGCGCGTGCACCTGATACCGGACAGGGCGGTGCGGGGACATTTCAATGTCTTGCGCGGCGCTTTCCGGGCGCCGATTAACCTCGCCGGTGTGAAGGTGATCGGCGACTATATCGACAATTTCCAGCAGGGGCTGCCATCGGAGTTAGGGATTCTGTTGCTGATGGACCCTTCCAATGGCGCGCCGACGGCGATCATCGATGGCAGCCATCTCACCGCGATGCGGACCGGGGCGCTAACGGCCATCGGGGCGAGGCACCTTGCGCGCAAGGGGTCGAAGATTCTCGGACACGTGGGTGCACGCGGCACCGCTTACTGGAATGTGCGCCTGCTTGATCGTCTGTTTGACTTCGACGAAATCAGAGTGCACTCCCGCCGCCGCGAGAGCCGTGAGGCATTCGCCGCCCATCTCACGCACAGCCTTGGCAAGGCGGTTCGAGCGACGCAAGACTGGCGCGAATGCGTCGAAGGCGCCGACATCATCGTCGAAGCGTCACGCCTCGCCGAGCCGGTGCCGATGCTCAGAACGGCTTGGGTCAAGACGGGTGCCTTGGTCGTGACCTATGGCACGGTGAGCGCGGTCGAACTTTCGCTCACCGATATCATGGATAAAGTGGTTGTCGACGACTGGGGCCAATGCCAGGCCGGACCTTTCGGCGCTCTGCGCGCGCATGTGGAAACCGGCAGGCTCTCGGCGGCGACGCTGCATGCCGAGATCGGCGAGATCGTTGCAGGATATAGAGACGGACGCGAACGCGAGAACGAGACCATTTTGTTCTGGCACCGTGGGTTATCCCTTTCCGATATCGCGCTCGGCGCGGCCATGCTCGATAAGGCGCA
>JASHYD010001074.1 GCA_030043175.1 Xanthobacteraceae bacterium
TTCGCATCTGACGAGTCACCACGATAGCGCCGCGTATGCCGAGTTCGGCGCCCGCGCGATGAGCCAGAGAACTGGCTGGCTTTGCACCCACCGCGACGATAACGAGGTCGGCCGTATGCACCTTGTCGGCGCTGTCCGTAACCGCTAGTCGCGAGACAGACCTCTCCTGCTGTTCGATGCGAGTCGCGCTGACGTCCGTAAAAACATGTACGCCCCGACGGCACAATTCATCTGCGACTTCACGACCGATTTCGGCATTTACGGTTGGCATCACCGTTTCGGTTCGGCTAGTGGCACCACTCCCAATGCCACAGACAATAAAGCCGAGACGACCAACATAATCCCCGCCCACACGGCGAACGCGACGTCACCATTCGATTTTCGCTTTTCGCGCATTGCAGTATGCTCCGTTCCTGCAATCGCCCCTGGGGCATCACCATGGCTGATTTCTCGCTGGGCTTGCTGTTTCCCGAGGAACAGCAAAGCAGTGCCTGTTCCCTAGGTAACAGCACCGCCGATCGTCTTGTGCGATGATGCACCCTACCGAGGAGGATTTCATGCGAACAGTCATCATCGCCGCTAGCGCAGCTGCAGCCCTATGCTCATCGCCGGCGTTCACGCAACAGCCGAGCGAAGGTTCAGCGTCGATCCCGGATTTCTCCGGCGTATGGGCCCACCTGACTTGGCCCGATTTCGAGCCACCGTTGACCGGTGCGGGGCCGGTGCGGAATCTTTCGCGCGTGACCATTGACGTAGCCCGGACACTGGCTCCCTCTAACGGAGCGGCTAATGTCCGCGCGAGCCCCAAAGGCGTGAGCAACGTTTCCGAGCTAGTGGGCGACTTCACCAACCCGATTTTGAAACCCGAGGCGGCCGAGGTGGTAAAACAGCACGGTGAGCTTGCCAAAAAAAAGAGCCCCTATCCTACGCCCAGCAACCAGTGCTGGCCCGGCGGCGTGCCCTTCGTGTTTTGGAACATCGGCATCCAAATCCTGCAACAAAAGGACGAAGTCACGATTCTCTATGCAAACGATAATGAAGTCCGCCACGTATATATGAACCGGGCGCATCCGGCCACTGTAACGCCCTCCTGGTATGGGGATTCCGTCGGCCATTACGAGGGCGACACCCTCGTAATCGATACGGTGGGTATCAAGGTCGGCCCCTTTGCTATGGTTGATATGTTCGGTACGCCGCATACTGAGGCGCTGCACGTCGTGGAACGCCACCGGCTGCTCGACTACGAATCTACGAACGAATCCGAGGACCGGGGGCAAAACGAAATTATTCACATTTTGGCTTCCGACCAGGGTTTCGCGCGCAACCCGAATTACAAGGGGCCGGGACTGCTACTCGAGTTTACGGTCGAGGATCCGGGCGTGTTCACAACCCCCTGGTCAGCCAGGATTACTTATCGGCACCCGCTGGGCAGTTGGCCGGAATTTGTCTGCGCTGAAAGCACGCGTGACTATGTGGGCAGAACGATCAACCTCCCGCACGCCGACAAACCAGATTTCTAAGACATCGGTCTGACTTGAGAGCAAAAGCCGCCCCTTCATTGCCGCTATGGACTCTAGCGGCGCCCGTTGGGCGAGCGGGCAGAAATGGTCTGCGCCGAGAACCTGCATGTATTCCCCGAAAAGCACGCCGCTGGGGTCGGCCGCAAAGCCTGCGGTAACGCCAACCGACGGCCCAGCACGAATTCGGAAAAGTCACGCCTTCGCTGGCAAAAAGCTTGCGAACATAACGCGGCGTCATGCCCTGACGGACTGCAACGGCTGTAACGCTCATCGCTATCTTGAGGCCAGGACTGAATCCAAACCGGCCTCATGCTCGTGGTGACGAGGTGAAAGGACCGTGGCCGCGTGGGACCCCATCTGGTTACCCCAAGCGTGAATCCAACGCCGATCTCGGCGACGCGTTCCAAGTGTGAGGCCCAAAGCAGGCAGCAAAGCCCCGACCTTCTGCTCGGCCACGGCTTGGTCGCCGGCGCTGGTGCAACAACGAAAGTCGTCTTTCGATTGTAATCAAGGCTGGCCCGGTCATGCGCCGGGGCTTTCATGTCCGGAATTGCGTCCCAAATTACGACCCAACTGAGCCAACTTTAGCTGCTTTAGGTGGGTGGCGCTCTCTCTGTAAATTGCGCAGCTACCCTGCGCGTCAGTTGGGAAATCCTAGGTAACCCATTGATGTGAACAGGCCTGGTTTTGCGCCAGTTGGGAAAAACTCATAGTCAATTCAATGTAGTAGCGTAGACTCTTAATCAGCGGGTCCAAGGTTCGAGTCCTTGTGCGCCCACCAGATTGAACTTAAATGATAATTCGCCAATTATGGGGGCCGCTTTTTTGGTCCGAACAGGAGTCTGACTCAGCACCGACTCAGCACCGTCAGCGACCGAATCCACCAGCCGCGAACCGTCTGCCCCAGGAAGTAGTTCAGATGCCCTTGCAGCATCCGTTTGATCCAGCCGCCGGTTTTCGCGATAGGGTCGTGCATTGTCTTGCGCAACTCTGTCTTGATGGCCAGCAGCCTCGCTCGCATACGCTTCTTGATCGTCTTGCGCCCGACGATAAACAAGCCCCGTTTGCGTG
>JASHYD010000107.1 GCA_030043175.1 Xanthobacteraceae bacterium
TCGTAGAGCATGAAGCGATCGTGCTCAAGCACCGGCACCCGGCCGAACGGATGGCGCGAGATGTGCGGCTCGCTTCGGAAGGTGCCGGGCGCCACGGGAGAGAGGCAATAAGATGCGCGCTTCTCCTCCAATGTGGCGAGTACGGCGCGTCCAAACGGACTGCCCGGGATGCTGTAGACGATGAACTCCGACATTGCTTTCTCTCCTTGTGCTGCCGTGGTGAATGGCAATTTGCGAGTTACCGTTCGGCCGCCGCGCGGAAGCCCTCGAGGATGCCGGGCCAGCCACCGTCGACGTCCTTTCGCAGCGAGGCGCCCGCCTCCGCACCCATGGTCTCGAACTTGCGATGCTCAAGTTCGACCAGGGTGGCGTGCGGTCCTTCGACCGTGAAGCGCACCTCCACCTCGGATCCGACGGTCGTGTCGGGTTTCCAATGGTGGTTGATGTCCCAGCTGACAATGAAACGCCTTGGCGGATCCCAGAGCAGAATCTTGCCGACCGCGGCTTGCGAACCGTCCTCGGCGACCTCGTACCAGCGGCCGCCGAGATGTGCCTCCATCATCATCGCCTTCATCGGCGCAACGCCGATCGACGCCTTGCGCGGCCACCAACGATCGAGCCCCGCCGTGAACACTTCGAAGGCATGTGCCTGGCTCGCCTTGACGCGGACACTCTTGCGAACGGGGGCAATGGTCACGGTCCTATTCATGATGGCTTGCCTTTCTTCGTCTTGGGTTTTCGCTCGGCCTCGGCCTGAAAGGCGGCGAGCGCGTCGTCCCAGAATTGATCGAGCCAGGACCGCACGGCCGCGAGCCCCTGTGGGTCGATGGAGTAGACGCGGCGGGTGCCCTGCGCGTGATCGGTCACCAGACCGGCTTGCTTGAGCACTTTCAAATGCTGGGAGACCGCAGGCCGGCTGACCGGCATGCCTTTGGCAACGGCTCCGACGGACAAGGGTCCGGCTCTGAGCCGTTCGAAGACGCGGCGGCGCGACGGATCGGCGAGTGCGGCAAAAGCCTTTTCGTAAGTCATAGCTTACGGTAAGTGATCTCTTACGCTATGTCAAGCTGCTTCTCTGCGGGCATCGCGGCGGGTACCAGCCTATGCCTCGTGAGCGGTTGCAGGTAACGCGTTAAGGACGATGCCTCCCGGTGCGCGCCCAAGCGGATCGTTGCGTCCGGTTTGATGATGCTGGACAGCCGCGTCGTGCGCGACGATAATGAGGTCTTGCGGGACAGACGCGGGAGAGCATGGAAAAGGCCGCGTTTACGCGAGACGGTGTTAAGCTCGGCGACAAAGGGCGCCGCTGCGGGTGGGCGTTGCAGCGGACTCAGCGTTGCAGCGGACTCAGCGTTGCCAGCGGACTCAGCGTTGCAGCGGACTCAGCGTTGCAGCGGACTCGTTGCGAGCCACAACCCGCAACGCCCAAGGGGCGTCAATACACTGCAGGACAAACTGCAGGGCATGGAGGAGGAGATCATCGTGCGCGACCGATCCTTTAGCTCGGCGATAGCGGTTGCCATAGCGGCGGTCGCATGCAGCGCCGCAATTTCGCTGTCTACCACCCCAACGCCGGCGCAAGCTCCGGCCCTGA
The DNA here is from genome assembly GCA_030043175.1 of Xanthobacteraceae bacterium. The sequence goes on from JASHYD010000107.1 coordinate 1,595, forward strand.
AAACGCCTTGGGGCGAGCCCGATCTGCAGGGCATCTGGACCGACGAAACCGACACACCCTTCCAGCGCTCGCCGAAGTATGCAAACCAGGAGTTTTTCACCGACGCCCAGCGCGAAGAGTTTGACATCGAGCGGGCAGGGCTGCGCGGCCGCGACACGCGCAGCCCCCGCGGGAGCGAGGCCGACGTCGCCGGCGCCTACAACGCCGTATGGGGAGGCCGCAAGCGGACAGGCCGGCGCACGTCAATGATTGTCGATCCGCCCGACGGCCGAATCCCGCCGCTGACCCCGCAGGCCGAGAAGATTGCCGCCGCTGATCGCGACTTTCGTCTCACTCTGATGCGAGCGACGCAGACCTGCAAGCTCCACCTGCCCGGGTGCGCCGGAGGCAAGTACGACCCGACACCTGCCGTCTTGCGGCGCGACGACATGGCTCCTCGCTACAATGTCGCGCGTATGAATCGCCATGATCGCCCGGAGGACGGCGCGTTGGCGGACCGCTGCTTGACCATCGGGCTTCCCGAATTTGGCGCCGGCAATGGCGGCGGCAGCTTCCGCAGGATCGTGCAGACGCCGGGGGGCGTTTCGATCTTCTACGACGTCGGCCAGGGCCAAGGGTGGCAACGCAATATCGTCATGAACGGCGGCCCCCACTTGCCGGACAGCATCCGCCAGTGGTTCGGCGACTCGCGCGGCCACTTTGAGGGCAATACGCTCGTGATCGATGTGACGAACTTCAGTCCGAAAACCGATTATCGAGGCTCACGCGAGAATTTGCACCTCATCGAGCGCTGGACGCGCACCTCTCCAACCACGCTCGAGTACGCCGTGACCATCGAAGACCCGACCACCTGGACGCGTCCCTGGACCGTCAAGCAGGAGATGACCAAGCAGAACGAAGAGGAAAACAGAATTTATTACGAACCGCGATGTGTTGAGGGAAACTTCGGCTTTCCCGCAATGATGAAGGCCGCGCGTCAGGAGGACCGCGAGTTTGCCGACGGACGCGGGCCTGATCCGCTGACCAAGGACAATGCATCGGGAGGCGCGGACTCCGATCCGCTGCAGCAGTAAGATGGCGAACAACAAAGAGGGGACCGTCATGCGTGCCTGCTTCTCAGGCCTGATGGCGACAGTCGCGATTGCCGCCAGCAGCGCCGTCATTTCGACCTCGATCACACCGACGTCCGCTCAGTCTCCGGCAAATTCTCCGCCGGCGCCCTCTGCAGCTCTGACAACTGCCTGGGGCGAACCCGATCTGCAGGGTATCTGGACCGATGAATCCGACACCCCTCTGCAGCGCTCGCCCAAGTATGCGAACCAGGAATTCTTCTCCGCGGCCGAGCGAGCCGAATTGGATGAGAGGCGATCCGCCTTCCTTGGCCGCGACAGGCGCTCGCAGCGTGGAACGGAGGCCGACGTAGCCGGCGCCTACAACGCGGTGTTCACGCCGATGAAGCGCACCGGTGCACGTACGTCGAGGATTGTCGATCCACCCAACGGCCGGCTTCCGCCGCTGACGGCAGGGGCGCAGAAGCTGGCCGCGGCCGAACGGGCATTTCGTGTTGCGCTGCTGCAGTCAACCGAGACTTGTAGAAACAAGGAGCCGGCGTGTAACGGCGGCAAATACGATCCGGCACACTCGGCGCGATTCGAGGAACTGCCGCCTCGCTACAACACGGCGCGCATGAACCGGCATTACGGTCCGGAGGACGCGACGTCGGCGGAACGTTGCTTGACTGGCGGGTTGCCCGAGTTTGGCGGCGTCAGCTTCCGCCGTATCGTGCAGACGCCGGGCGGCATCTCGATCTTCTACGATGTGGGTCAGGGACAGGGGTGGCAGCGAAACATCGTTATGGACGCAAGTCCGCATTTGCCGGCAAGCATCCGCCAGTGGTACGGTGACTCGCGCGGCCACTGGGAGGGCAATACGCTCGTCATCGACGTGACGAACTTCAGTCCGAAAGCCGATTTTCAGGGCTCCCGCGAGAACCTGCATTTGCTCGAGCGCTGGACGCGCACGGGGCCAACCTCGCTCGCATACGAGGTCACGGTTGAAGACCCCACAGTGTGGACCAAGGCCTGGACCGCCAAGCAAGAGTTCACCAGGCAGAGCGACGAGGAGAACAGAATTTATTACGAACCTCGCTGCATCGAAGGAAACTTCGGCCTCCCGGGGTTGCTGCATGGACGGCGCCTGGAAGAGCTTGCCTTTTCGGAGGGACGCGGTCCTGATCCAGCAACCAAAGACAGCATAAAGATTGTGGAATTCGAGAATGATCCATTGCAGTAGCGCCGGCGAAAGGTAAGCGGAGACCGCCATGCGTCACCTGTTCTCAGGCTCGATGATCCTGACCGCCGCGGCCGTGGCAGCTGGGAGCGCCGGCTTTTCGGGTTTCGCGACGCGCACGTCGGCCGAGGCTCCGGCGATGAAAACGGCCTGGGGCGAACCCGATCTGCAGGGCATCTGGACGGACGAAACCGACACGCCGCTACAGCGCTCGCAAAAGTATGCTGCCCAGGAATTTTTCACCGACGCTCAGCGCGCCGAGTTGGACAAAGAGCGCGCAGCGCTGCTCAGCCGCGACAAGCGTGTGGAGCGCGGGACTGAACTTGACGTCGCCGGCGCCTACAGCGCGCTGTTCATGAGCCAGAAGCACACAGGTGCTCGAACCTCGTTGATTGTTGATCCGCCCGACGGGCGGATGCCGCCGGCGACGCCGCAGGCTCAAAAGCTTGCGACGGCGGATCGCGCGTTCCGTCTCGCCCTGCTGCAATCGACTGAGACATGCAGGAACGGGTCGGTGGCGTGCAGCGGCGGCAAATACGACCCGACGCCTTCTCCGCTGCGGGCGGAACTTCCCCCCCGCTACAATGCCGGACGCATGAACCGCCATGACGGTCCGGAGGACGGCTCATTGGGGGATCGCTGCTTGACCGCTGGACTACCCGAATTTGGCACGGCGTACGGCGGCAGCTTCCGGCGCATCGTACAGACGCCCGGCGGCATTTCGATCTTCTACGACGTGGGCCAGGGACAGGGGTGGCAGCGCAACATCGTCATGGACGGACGTGCGCACTTGCCGTCCGATATCCGCCAGTGGTATGGCGACTCGCGAGGCCACTGGGAGGGCAATACGCTCGTCATCGACGTGACCAACTTCAGCCCGAAGACCGATTTCCAAGGCTCGCGCGAGAATTTGCACCTGGTTGAGCGCTGGACGCGCACCTCGCCGTCCTCGCTTGATTACGTGGTGACCATCGAAGACCCGAGCGTGTGGACGAAGCCCTGGACCGTCCGCCAGGAGTTCACCAGGCAGAGCGACCAGGAGAACAGGCTTTATTACGAGCCGCGCTGCGTCGAAGGAAACTACGGCCTCCCCGGACTGATGCGGGGAGCGCGCGCGGAAGAGCTTGCCTATGTGCAGGGGCGCGGCCCGCATCCGGCAACCAAAGATAACGCCACTGATTTTGTGGGCGTCGAAGATGATCCGTTACAGTAGCGTCAGGCGAAGGTAAGGAGGAGACCACCATGCGCGGCCGACACTTAGGTTCAATGATAACGGTCGCAATTGCGGCGGCCGCTGTCGGCGCCGTCATTTCGGCGTCCGTCACGCAGACTTCGGGTCAGGCGCAAAATACGCGCCCGGCCCGCATCGAGGGCAAGCCCAATTTTAGCGGTATCTGGCAAGCCAACAACGAGGCCGACTGGGATTTGGAGGCGCATGCGGCGCGGCCCGCGGCGGTCACCCAGCAAGGCGTTTACCCTTATGACTATGCGCGGGTGCCGGCAGCGCCGGTTCTCGCGCTTGGCGCCGTGGGCGCAGTGCCCGGCTCGCTCGGGGTTGTGCAGGACGACGGGCATATCCCCTACAAGCCCGAAGCATTGGCGATCAAGCAGGAGAATGCCGAGCACTGGATTGACCGCGATCCGGAAATCAAGTGCTACCTGCCAGGCATTCCGCGGGCGATGTACCTGCCCCATCCGTTCCAGATCACGCAAAGCACCAACAAGATCCATATTGCCTACGCGTTCACCAATACGGCGCGCACGATCCATATGGATAAGGTCGAGCCCCCGCCGGACGACACCTGGATGGGTCACTCGGTCGGACACTGGGATGGCGACACGCTTGTCGTCGACGTGTCGAATTTCAATGACCGGAGCTGGTTCGACCGCGCCGGCAATTTCCACAGCGACGCGCTGCACCTCGTCGAGCGCTTCACATTGAAGACACCAGACGTCATCTGGTACGAAGTGACGATCGAAGACCCCAAGGTCTTCACGCATCCGTGGCGTATCGCCATGCCGATCTACCGCCGGGCCGAGCCGAACATGCAGCTCATCGAGTTCCGCTGCAACGAGTTCGTCGAGGAGTTCATGTACGGAAATCTCCGCAAGCAGCAGCTGGTTAAGCATTGGGAAGGTGACACAATGGCGGTCGATATCACACGGAAGGTGCCGCCGGGTGATCAATTCTATCAGTGGTACGGCAGGTAATAAAATACAGGCGGCCAGCCCCACCCGATCCACCCCCGGCAAATTAGGGAGGGGTAGGGTGGGGGGGAACAGTTGAGCCGCCCAAAGCCAAGAAAACTTAGTCTGTTTCTAGATGCGATAGGAGGTATCGATGCGAACGAAGCTTGCTATGGTCTCTATCATGGGTCTTGCGTTGTGCGGGTGGACGTCTTCGGCCTCGGCTCACCATGCGTTTGCGGCGGAGTTCGACGCGAACAAGCCGGTGAATTTCAAGGGCACGATCACGAAAATGGAATGGGTCAATCCGCACACTTGGCTGCACGTGGACGTGAAGCAGCCTGACGGCTCGGTGGTGAACTGGGCCATCGAAGCAGGTACGCCGAATGTGCTGTTCCGGCGCGGATTCACCAAGGAGTCCCTGTTACCTGGCACCGAGATCGTGATCGACGGATACCAGTCAAAAGACGGAACGAACCGAGCGAACGGCAGGGATCTCACGTTCACTGACGGACGCAAGTTGTTCCTCGGCTCCTCCGGAACCGGCGCCCCGTACGAGTTGACGCCTGGTGGCGCGCCGAAGACCCAGTAGACGGGTACTATGCGGGTCACGGCCAGGGCGCATGCCCCGGCCGTACCCATCGCCGGGGCACTTGTTCCCAACCCGCCCTCTCCGCCAACGGGATGCGTGCCGCTTGCGGGAGAAGGTAGGGTAGGGGGCGGGGACGATAGCGGTGACGACAGATCGGCCGCCGCGCGTTTTGCCCTCATTTCGTTGTACCCGCGATCGTAGTTCGACGGGAGAGGAATGTCGTTTCTGAGTTTCTTTGAGCAGTTGTCCGAAACACCGTGGAGCGCTGCGCTCCACGAATCGGAGATTGCTTATTCCCTCATCGAATCATTTCACGTGTGGTCGCTGTGCCTGTTCTTCGGCATGACGGTGATGTTCGACCTGCGCCTCCTGGGGTGGACCATGCGTGGCGTGCCGGTATCGGAAGTGATCCGTCGCTTGCAGCCCTGGACGATCTTGGGGTTCGTCTTGATGGTGATCAGCGGCACGCTTTTGTTCTATGCAATCCCGCTGCGTTCCTATCAGAATATTTTCTTCAGAACCAAAATGCTTCTGATGCTGGTGGCGGGCTTGAACGTGCTGATCTTTCACCGCCGCGTTTTTCCGGGCGTCATCAAATGGGACGCGGATCCCATCCCGCCGAAGGCAGCGAGAGTGGCTGGCGCGCTATCGCTCATGCTGTGGATTGGCATTGTCATTTCGGGACGAATGATCGCCTATAACTGGTTCGACTGCGATCGGCAGCCGCAGCTCGCGATCATCAATTTTTTGACCAGCTGCGCACCCACCCAATAGGCTTACCGATGGACCTAGACTTACTGCCATTCTTCCAGTGGTGCTACCAGACGCCGATCGGCGAAGGGATACGCAATTCAACCTGGCTGTTCCCGGTGATCGAGGCCTTCCACCTGCTCGGTCTCGGATTCACAGCAGGCGCCGTGCTGATCATGGACCTGCGCCTTTTAGGCGTGGGCCTCAGTAAGCAGCCGGCCGCACAGGTCTGGGCAAACGCTCGACCGTGGTTGCTTGGCGCCGTGATCGTAATGTTCGTCTCGGGCACGCCCTTGTTCCTTTCCGAAACGCTCAAATGCTTGTACAACTTTGCCTTCTGGGTGAAGATGACGTCGCTCCTGCTGGTGCTCGTGTTCACGTTCACGGTCGTCCGCCATGTGATGCAAATGGACTTGACCCCCGATCGAAAGGTCTTGGCCCGATCGACGGCCATCATCTCACTCGTTCTCTGGTTCGGCGTGGCTTGGGGCGGACGCTGGATCGGGTTTTCGTAAGGTCTCGCGGGCCGGGCGTTACACCGGCGGCTATCCAGTTTCCAGCAGGTGGGAAGCACCTCTCCCACCAAATGCCGTGGCGTCCGGAAAGAGGCTTCACCCCTCACGGGAGGCCGCGAGATTGCGTTGGCCCTATGCGGCCAGCCCCGTCGACGATCTCATCCTTGGATCGCCGCCCCCCAGATGCCAAGTTCAGGGCCCGGACCGGCGACCACAAGTCGCCCGACGTGCAGCGGCTGGTGTTGCAGCTGCTTGGTGTTGCAGCGCGGACACGCCGCCTGCTTCCTTGTCAATCGCGTCGACAATCCGACCGACAAAGAGCCGGCATTCTTGCTTTGTTAACGTATGGCCGATGCTGATTGTTCGGAAGCGTCCGCCCGCCGTTGGCCCCGGCGCATTTCCCGACCCCCCTCCACGCGCCTGGGGCCCGCGGCGATTTTCGACGGAAGAACCCGGTCCCGTGCTGAGGGCGGGACCGGACGTCGACACAAGACCCAAGTCCCCAAGGGGCATCGCGAAGGGGACTGAGGTCGCGTGCGGGACGTCATCACCGCGTAGATGCCGCACGCGGAAGTAATTACGCACGGCTGATCAGGCATTCCGTGGGCCAAAAAGTGGCCAACAATTGGAATATTGCTGGAATGCCGCAATTCGCACATTACGGTCGAAATTCGCCGGCGACCGCTGCAAGCGCAGCGGTCAGCCGCGAGAGGCGCGAATGGTCACCGGGACGGACGCGGACATGGGCGCTTGGCCAATCGGAAGTTCAGGGGGGTTCGGCTGCGGAGAGTTGGGAGGCATGCCGTAGCCCTGGCCCTAACCTTCTACTACAAAGCGCAGGAGACGAGGCAACGTCGAACCCCGGGGGCCTATGACGCCCCAGCCGAGGAGGAATAACATGGCCAAACAACCCGCCGAGCCCTCCCGGCCGCCAGCCGCCCGCCCGAGGAGAAGCGGGCGCCTGTTGGATCGGTACGACGCAATCGGCGCGGCGATTGTGCTTTTGCTTGCCGTCTTGTGGGTGCTCCATTTCCTGTTGCCGGCTCCTCCTCCAACCAACGTCCCGTGAACGCTACGCCGCTCGAATTCGGGATGTCAGGAAGCCTATGCCCCCTGCCGGAAAAAAATTGGTGTAATGTCGGCAAGCTCAACGTTTGCTCTCCGCGCTACCGTCCCAGCACGGGAATAAGGCCGGGGGGCTAAAGGGGGTTGGAAATGGAGAGCCATGTCTTCTCTTTGCAGAGCTGCAACAGTCCTCGAAGGCTGAGGTTCATCAATCGCTGCCGTCTCCCCGCTGTCGTCGCTGCCGTCGTTTCGGTGAATTTCGCGCTTTCGCCGGCCAGCGCCGAGGGGCAGACAAGCTCATGGATCAGCAGTTGGACCGCCAGCCCTCAGGCGCCACGCGGAGTGATTCCCGCAAGCTTCTCGAGCCGGACGATTCGCCAGATCGTGCATCTCAGCATCGGCGGCAACAAGATCAGGGTACGGTTGTCGAACGAGTTCGGCGCCAAGCCCGTCCTGATAGGAACCGCCAGCATCGCGATTCCAGCCGGAACTTCCGACATTGTTTCCGCAAGCCTGCGTCCACTTACGTTCGGCGGGTCGAAATCGGTGATCATTCCGCCGGGCGCTCCGGTCGTGAGTGATCCGGTGGAGTTCAACGTCGCCCCCCTCTCCAATGTCGCCGTGAGCCTGTATCTGCCGGCCGCCACGGATCTTGGGACGGTCCACGCGACCGG
>JASHYD010001075.1 GCA_030043175.1 Xanthobacteraceae bacterium
CGCCCAATCGAGGCCGTCGATCGCGACGAGCTTCGGCAGGGCAAACGGCGAGAACTGCGGGAACACATCCCGCAGCTCATGACCCGCCCTGCGCTCGGCGGTCAAGAGCGTGATCGCGGCCTGCGGATGGCGAAACAAAAGGCGCACGCTTTCTGACCCGGTATAGCCCGATGCGCCGAGTACGCCGACCTTTGCGATTTTTGGCATGATCAATCCTTTCCGCACAGAGCGCCCGAATTGCAGTGCCGCGGAGGATTTGTTCAGCAAGGCGCCGCGGCATCAATCCGCGGCCTTGGACGATCAGACGCGATCGCCGGCCGCGGAGCGGGTACGGCGGCGGCGGTCAGAAATGCGCGCGACGATCGTCATCGGCGGCGCATATAAGGGGCTTGCGGAATTTCGTCAACTCCGACACGCCGCTCTCCCATGACAATCGTGTGTCCCCTTACCCCCCAAGGGTAATGTTTCACTCGGCAGCTGAAAGAAAACCCCCGGCGCAAATCCCCACACCGGGCCTTGATGCCCTCCACGTCGGTGCGTACGGGGGCAAGCGCGGCTCCTTGCGCCGCCACGTCATGACCTCGGCAAGGTCGATCTCTCGGCCGGATCCCCTTGACCACGGCGAGGTCGGCCTGCATCGACACGGGTGCGCCCGAACAGGAGCCGTGGATTTGTGCGAGGTCGTGGTCAGTCATGGCTCGGAAAGCCCATTATTCCGGGAGTTCCGCGGGCTCCCGAGCTGCCTGTCTGACCCGTGGCACACCAGCCATGCTGGCGGCACATAAGGCGGGTGAGACGAATGCCTGCCGCCGCCCGCGCCCGCAGACCGGCGGATCACGTTTTCATCAAATTCCGCCCCCGACGTGCGTTACCTATAGAACCGGGTTCCATAGCACCGGGATTTCGCGATACCCGGTCGCCGTCTTTTCCACGTGACCAACAGACGGAAACGGATAGTGGAAGCCCTGCACCAGCATCTTATCGGCCGCCAGCATGTCATAGACTTTGCGGCGGGTGGCCTCGGCCTGGATTGGCTCGTGGTCGTAGAAGGCATGCCAGCCGGGATGCCGGGCGAACAGGAACGGCGCGTGGGTGACGTCGGCCTGGACGTACACCGTGGACGAGCCCGAAGTGACGATGTGAGACGTGTGGCCCGGCGTGTGGCCCGGCGTGCCGACCGCGTGAACGCCGGGGATCACGTCCTTATCCCATTCATACGTCCGCAGGCGCTTCACGACCTCGGGATTCGTCATTACGCGGTGGACGTTCTTGAAATTATCGGCGATGCGCTCGGTTGGAGAACGGCTCTCCTCGCCGGTATCGGTCCAGTATTTGTGTTCCAGCGCCGGCACCAGGATTTCGGCATTGGGGAAGGCGATTGAGTTGTCGGCCCGCAACAGGCCGTTGATATGGTCGCCGTGGTAGTGGGAAATGATGATGGTATCGAGAGACCTGGGGTCGATCCCGGCCGCCGCCATGTTGGTGAGAAGCTGGCCGGCGACGCCTTTGGTTGCGATGTAGTTCGCCTCGCCGGTCCCCATGTCGACCAACACGAGCTTGGTGCCGTAATTGAGCACGATCGGATTGTACGGACCGATGAATACGCCCGGCTCCATGTAGGCCTCGCGGAGTGCGGCGTTGACCTCATCCGGCTTGACGTTAAGCACAAAGGCCTCGGTGACCGGCACACGTGCGATGCCGTCGCTCAGAACGGTAACCTCGATGTCGCCGACCTTGTAGCGATAGAAGCTCGCCGCCTGCTTGCCAGCCGGTTGGGTGGCGGCGCTTACCGATTGCGCGCTCCACAAGGCGAAGCTCGGCAGCGCGCTTGCCGACGCGGCGCCGGCCAGCACTGTGCGTCGTGACAAAATGGTCATGGGTTCCTCCAAGGTTTACCAGCCCTCCCCTCCCCACACGCCGGACCAATCGCGTTTGGCGCCGTCCCTTACCTCTCCCGCCTGCGGGAGGGGGTTGGAATTTGTGGCGCTCGCAGCCGCCAACTCCGAGGCGTCGCCGCGAATGCGAGCCCCGACCCTCTCCCCGCAAACCGGCATAGGGAGCAGCGACGCCGCGCCATCGAGCGATTGCCCTGCCGCAAGGCAGAGGGGTATCATAGGCCCTCCCGGCGTCCGTGGGACGTCAGGGAGGGGCTCATGGCCATATTAAATTCAAAATCTTCGCCACAACATCCCCCAGGGTCAGCAGCATGGCGACCCACACGAATGCGGAAGCGAAATTGGCGGTCTGAAAGCGCCAATACGGCATGAGGAAGATACCGGCCACCAGGGGCACCGTGGCGCGCAACGGGCCGGAGAATCGGCCGATGAAGATCGCAAGCGAGCCCCATTTGGCAACGAAGCGTTCGCCGCGTGAAAGCAGTCCGGGGGTGCGCGACAGCGGCCACATGTGGGCGACCGCCGGCCCGAGCTTGACGCCCACCCAATAGGACAGCCAGTCGCCGAGTGCAGCTCCGAGCGCGCCGGCGACCCAGATCGGCAAGAAATCGATGCCGCTTTCCCCGATCAGCGTGCCGAGAGCAACAAGGGCCGCCCAAGCCGGAACCACCAGGGAAATGAACGCAAGCGACTCGCCGAACGCCAAGACGCCGACGATCGGCACGGCCCATGCCCGATGCGCGCGCACGAATTCGACGACCTGTTGCGCAACAGTGTGGACCTGCTGTTCGAGCGACATGGGACCTGCAAGGAGACGAGAAATGCTTCGCGTGGTGCCATCCTTCGAGACGGCTGCGCCCCCCGAATGCTCAGGAGGGCGGCCTCCGCAGGATAAGGCCTTTGGAACTTGATGGACCTGATCCTGGGAGCGCCCCGTTAGGGCGCGTCTTAAAGGATGGCAAGCGAGTCGGAACTCGCCAGCCGCTTACCCAATCGCAGTGCGCTGCGCCAGACCTCGTAGGCACATTCCACATGCGATCGCGGGGGGCGATTGCTGTGCGATCCTTTGGTGGTCTTGTGCGAGGCTGGGGCCTATCATATTGAGTTAGCTGATTCGCGCGGGGACGCCTCGCTTGAAACATCATAAAATGAGCACTAAGTTATTGGTTTGGTAACTATTTTTGACTTACACACAGGCGTTGAGCAGCAACCAAAACCGACCAACCGGAACCATGGCCAAGACCGCGAAGAAACAGTCCCCCTCACCCGACCTGTTCGCCGCGACGCCGCCGCAGGCAGCCTCGCGGCGCGCGGCGAAAAGCCGGGCCGGCAACGGGGAGGACTACACTGCCCACGACATCGAGGTGCTGGAGGGGCTGGAGCCGGTGCGGCGCCGGCCCGGCATGTATATCGGCGGCACCGACGAAAAAGCGCTGCATCACCTCTTCGCCGAAGTGATCGACAATGCCATGGACGAGGCCTTGGCCGGCCATGCGGGGTTCATCGAGGTCGAACTCAAAGCCGACGGCTATCTGACCGTCAGCGACAACGGACGCGGCATTCCGGTCGATCCGCATCCGAAATTTCCCAGGAAATCAGCGCTCGAAGTCATCATGTGCACGCTCCATGCGGGCGGCAAGTTCGATTCCAAAGTCTATGAGACCTCCGGCGGCCTGCATGGCGTCGGCGTCTCCGTGGTCAACGCCCTGTCCGAGCGCCTCGAAGTCGAGGTCGCGCGCGGCGGCCAGCTCTATCGGCAAGTCTACCAGCGCGGCAAGCCGAAGAACGGCCTCGAACAGCTCGGACGCGTTTCGAACCGGCGCGGCACCAAGGTGCGCTTCAAGCCCGATCCCGAGATCTTCGGCGCCAAGACGAAATTCAATCCGCTGCGCCTGTTCAAGATGGCGCGCGCCAAGGCCTATCTGTTCGGCGGCGTCGAAATCCGCTGGCATTGCGAGAAGGAACTCCTGCAAGGCACAACCGAGGTGCCGGAAAACGAGACGTTCCACTTCCCGGGTGGGCTTAAGGATTATCTCATCGTGACGCTCGCCGGACTGACCCTGGTCCATCCCGACGTTTTCACCGGAAGGTCAGGCCGGCCCGGCGCGAACGGCTCTGTCGAATGGGCGGTGGCATGGACTGCGGATGCGGACGGTTTCGTGTCGTCCTACTGCAATACCATTCCGACCGCCGATGGCGGCACCCATGAGACTGGACTGCGGGCAGCGTTGTCGCGCGCCCTCAGAGACCATGCCGAGCGCGTCAACCAGGGCAAGCGTGCTGCCCAGGTGACGAGCGAGGACGTCATGACCTGCGCCGCGGCGATGCTGTCGGTGTTTATTCGTGAGCCCGAGTTCCAAGGCCAGACCAAGGACCGGCTGGCGACCGCAGAAGCCACCCGCATCGTCGAAAGCGCCGTCAAGGACCAGTTCGACCACTGGCTCGCCGGCAATCCGGTGCAAGCCAACCGGCTGCTCGACTTTGTGGTGGAGCGTGCAGAGGAACGCATCCGCCGCCGGCAGGAAAAGGAAATCGCCCGCAAGAGCGCGGCTCGCAAGCTGCGTCTGCCCGGCAAGCTCGCCGACTGCACCAACACGGCCGCCGAGGGCTCGGAGATCTTCATCGTCGAGGGCGACTCCGCTGGCGGCTCCGCCAAGCAGGCGCGCGACCGCGCAAGCCAGGCGGTGCTGCCACTGCGCGGTAAAATCCTCAACGTCGCGAGCGCCGGCAAGGACAAGCTTGCCCAGAATCAGCAGCTCGCCGACCTTGTCCAAGCGCTCGGCTGCGGTACCGGCGCCTATTATCGCGACGAGGACCTGCGCTATGGCAAAGTCATCGTGATGACCGACGCCGATGTCGACGGTGCCCATATCGCGTCGCTGCTCATTACTTTCTTCTACCGCCAGATGCCGCAGCTCATCGATCACGGCCACCTCTATCTCGCGGTGCCGCCGCTTTACCGGCTCGCCCACGGCGGCAAGGTGTTCTACGCTCGCGACGAGAGGCACAAGGAGGAGATCATGCGGGCCGAATTCCGCGCCAATGCCAACGTGGAGATCGGCCGCTTCAAGGGCCTCGGCGAGATGATGCCGGCGCAGCTCAAGGAAACCACCATGGACCGGGCCAAGCGCACCCTGCTCAAGGTGATGCTCATCGCCGACGACCGCGCCGACACCGCGAAGGCAGTGGACCGGCTGATGGGCACCAAGGCAGAAGCGCGCTTCGAGTTCATTCAGGAGCGCGCGGAGTTTGCGAGCGACGTGATGTTGGACGTGTGAGGGTAAAGGCAGGTATGGGTTGAGCGCAACGAACCAATCACTGGCCGCGCCGGGCGGAAGACTGCGCCGCGCGGAAGACTCATGAGGAGCTGCGTTCAACCCATCAGGAGCTTGCCATCGGGGAGAGTAGCCGGGCGCTCTCGTACGGGTAGCTCATGCACGTTCGGACGAGCGTACGTATCGCGCCGACGGCAAGAGGCCGCGCTGATTGAAGCGCAAACGCAGTCACAAGCCGACGGCGCCGGTTGGTCACAAGCACCCCTCCCCCGGAGATCATCACAATTCGTGTCCGGCGAGGTGGTAGCGCAGGATGTCGGCGAGAAAAGGCGGGAGAGCTACGGCTGCCGACAACTCGTCGGTCGGCAGCGCGACCAGGACCGATCCCAGGACGGCCGCACTTGCCCCAATGAGCACGGCTGTATTCATGACCTCGTGGTTGCGATTGATCCATTGCGAGAGGACGAGCCGGAAGACCAGCGAAAGCTGCAAGATCGGTGTCACCACCATCAACGGGGCGATCGCCAGCGAAGCGTAGACGAACGCCTGTGATATGGCGACCAGCACTGCGGCGGCGAGGAACCAGGGCGCATTCTCAAGCTTCACGTCCTTGATGTCGCGCCAGGAGCCCGGCTTGAGCAGCACCAGCATGAAGACCAAGGTCGCGGCCGCATAGGCGATACAGCCCCCGGCCACCGCGCTGGCGATAGGCGCGTGGAGAAACGCCTGGCGAGCCATGAGAGGCGAGCTGCCATAGCAGATCGCCGCCGCCGCGCCGAACCCGTAACCGGAGAACACGCGTGGCTGGAACATTTTTGGCTCCGGCACCCCGATCTGCCCTTTTTCTTGGCCGGGCACGGTCGTAACGTCAGACCGCCGGATCTCCTCCCCAGGACGATTTGTGACTCCACTGT
>JASHYD010001076.1 GCA_030043175.1 Xanthobacteraceae bacterium
CAAGAAGCTCTCGCTTCCCGGCCTATCGCCGGGCTTGGCAACGTGGGTCGTCCGGGCCGGCAGGTTGGACGGGATTGCCGACGGCATTGAGAACACCGGCCAAGCCTGGACACGCTTCGCGAATAGCGCGGACTTCCTCCGGCGAGCGGTTGGTGACGCCGCGCTCGAACACCAGCGATTGCTGGAAGCGAGTCAACTCGAACTCATTCCCACCAGGAAGCCCTTTGGCCTCGATCTGATAGAGCCGCCCCATGATATCGAACATCGCGACCATCGAGCGGCTGCCGTCCGCCCCCTCGATAGTGAGCTGACGGCCGTAAACTTGGTAGATGCGGGCGGGAACGTTGATTTTCACTGTGGCGCCGTGAGACAGCGTCTTCACGGCATGGTCGATGACGGCCTTTTCATCCAGTCTGGTGTTGGCGAGGTCAACGACCGTCATCTTGAACTGGCCCTTGTCCTGGCGAGCTGAATAGACGCGTGCTGGCACCAAACGACCCTCGGCGACCTCGTAGCTCGTCATTTCGACCTTCGGATTGGCCGGAAAAGAGACCGAGAAGGCATACTCGGGATAGCTGTACTCCTCCCAGCTCTGCCCGGCGGCGGGGCCGCTGACAACCAAGGCTGCCGCGGCGAAGGCGATTAAACGCATGGGGTTCCTCCTGGCGCGAGACCGTAATTCTCCTGTGATTTCAACATGACACGTATAAAAAGCACTCCTCTACTGGCACTTTGAATCTAAAGGGCTTTTTCGGCGAGTGTCAAACCAACCGGGATACGAAAAGGCCTGGCGCGTGGCCGCCGAGTCTGATGCGGCAAGCGCAAAAGGACGGTCGATCATACTAATGCATGGGACCGGTTGACGGCGCCGTTAGTCACCCGGCTCTTCCGTCATAGCGATCCGTCGGCATGGAAGCTATCAGCGCACGCGCTGCCGCCCGCACGCGGCCAACTCGGCACCCAAATCGGTCCTGAGCCCTGGACAAAATAATACCTCCAAAGGTTTCCCAAGGGAGGACTCCGAAGGGGTCGGCATAGTCGCGGCCCCGGCGGCCTGCCGATGAACGCGCGATGAACGCACCCGGCTCACAAGGGTATGACACCCTGTGGTCTTCCGGCATCATGCCTGCGATTACTGCGGACTTTAGACGTTCACGCTCTACGTCCCAGAGCATCAATATGCCCGGTGAGACGTTCCCGCTGCTGCAGCCACGAAACTCGCCGTATCGAAGCCGCGTTCAATTCATACGACATATGCGAAACGAAGGCCCACGATATCGGCCTCATCCGTGGTCAGGCCAGTCTAGTCGAATATGTCAGGGAATGTATGGGCAGGAGGCCAGCAGTACTTCTGGTGCGGATTGGCACTATTTCACTATTCATAAATTTCAGAAATAGCTAGCAAAATCTAGAAAACTTACATCATATTCGCCTCCCACAAAATGGCGGACGACGTGGGATGCAAAAGGGCCCGCGCGTGATCAAGTCCGTCTCACAGCGCAATACGTGGTGATTATCGGAGATTATCGGATGATTACTTGCCACGAAAGCGGTTGTCGAAATCGGAGGATGTGCACGGCCACGCGTCGTGAAACGCTTCGAGCGCCAGCCAGATGAGCGGTTCTTGCATTCTCTGCGGGCGCGCCTCTAAGTAACGAACAACAATCCGCGCTAATTGATCCGGCGTCACGTCGGGCGGGACTTCCATGCATCCGAATTGATCGTCAAGCATCTGCGCTCGCCCCAACGAGAACAACGTGGAAAGCGTGGCTGAGCAGAAGCCGACATCGTGTGCTTCCTGAAGATTTGAAGATTTTATGACCCCCTTGCTTCCGACAATCGCCTTGCAGGCTGGGAACAGGTTCTTTGCACTGAAGTAGTCTACCCCAGCCGCCCCAGCGGCCCCAGCTGTCGTAACGCTCAACGCTATAAACACGGCTATAAGCGCACCAGCCATAATCGCTTTCATTGGTAATGCTCCCTTGCTGGAAACGAAGGATCGGCGCGTTGTGACCGATCCCTGTTGTTGTCGCTTATCTGAGGACGATCAATTCGCGGCTTGGATACATAGCTTGCTTTGGCGAAGCTCGTCACCGGCACGCAGAAAGCGTAGCGGCCCGGTTACAAACTGAAGACGTGCAGCATCGACGCGGTCGTCTGGTTCTTCAACTCAGGCGCATTCTCGACGATGAACGGCCACATACGCGCTCCTACCAGCACAGCAACGTACTGCTTGCCGTTGACCGAATAACTGACCGGTGGAGCCGGAATTGGGCTGCCGACGTTGAAGCTCCATACCTCATTCAGGGTCTTCGCATCATAGGCCGCGAATGTGCCGTCGTAATGGCCGAGGAAGATCAGATTGCCGGCGGTCGCGAGCACACCGGCCATATTGGGATATGTGAGCTTCTGCGCTGCCTTGGTTTCCCCTGTGGTCGGATCGACCGCTTTGAGGCTGCCGTAGAGACGATCCGGGGTCCTGACGGCTCCCCCCGTGAACCGCTCACGCGGCTTAACCGTACGGCCTTGGTCGACCATATCCTTCTGCTCGACCAATTCGATGTAGTTGCAGCCTTCGATTGACGAAATGTAAAGCAGACCGAGCTCCGGATTATAAGCGCTCGGTTCCCAGTTCTTACCGCCGTTATTCGTGGGGCACAGCTTCTCGCTCTTCGGCTTGACCCGGATGCCGCGGGTGCCCTCCGCATAGATCTGTACGTCAGCATTGGGGTTGTAGTTGAGCGGCTTGCCGGTCTTGGGGGCGAGCCCGGGCGTCCAGTTCAACTGGTCGACATACTGCTTGCCGGCGATGAAGGAACCGTTGCTGCGGTCAAGTGTGTAGAAGAAGCCATTGCGTGCCGCATGCACGACCAGCTTGCGGTCCTCGCCATTGACCTTGGCGTTGATGATTGGGTGCTCGGAGATTTCATCGAAGTCGTAGGGATCGTTGGGAGTGTATTGATAACCCCATTTGATCTTGCCGTCGGTGGGGTTAATGGCGAGCACGCTCCCAGTCCATTTGTTGTCGCCTGGCCGGTATTCCGCGTCCCAGTCCGGTCCCGGATTGCCGATGCCCTGGTAAAACGTGTCGCTTTCGGGGTCGTAGGTCGCAGTCTCCCACACCGATCCGCCGCCGTGTCGCCAACGTTCCTTGCCGTCCTTCCAGGTCTCACTACCAGGCTCGCCCGCACCCGGGATCGTGTAGGTGCGCCAGGCCGCCTTGCCGGTGTTGAGGTCGGTCGCCTCGATAAAGCCACGAATGCCCCTTTCCCCACCTGCGGTGCCCACGATGGCGAGGTCGCGGATGATCAGCGGCGCAATGGTGAGAGTCTCGCCAATGGCCGGCTCGGCGATCTTGCGCTCCCAGGCGACTTCGCCGGTTGCCTTGTTGACCGAAAACATGCGGCCATCAAGCGCGATGGAAATCACCTTGTCCTTCCAGAGCGCGACGCCGCGGTTGTTGACGCCGCAGCATGCGACGTCGACGGCCCAGGCGCGATCGGTGCCGGGGTCCATCTTCCACTTAATGACACCCTTGCGGCCTGCGGAGACGTCGATCGCATAGACCGAGCCCCAGCCGTCCGGCACGTACATGACGCCGTCCTCGACCAGTGGGGTCGCTTCCAGGTTGCCGTGGGCGTAGCGGCCGCCGTTCTGCAACCCGCTCGGCGCCACCGTGAACACCGGGTTGAGATTCTTGATGGTGTCGGCGTTGATCTCCTTGAGCAGCGAATAGCGGTGACCCTGGTAGTTGCCGTGATGCAGAATCCAGTTCTGCGGCTCCCGCTGCGGATTGAGCGCGCGCTCGTTGGTCATGTCGGCTGCGCGAACCGGCGTCAGCGCACTCGCCACAAGCAACGAAATGATGAAAGTGCCAGCGAGAGACGATGTTCTCATGACGTTTCTCCCTTGTTTTGTCGATATTAACGGCCTATAGCCGTGCCGGTCATGACCTTCGGCACAGGCCGGTGGCCGCCCTCTGGCAAAAACTACACTGATTGTTTGTGCGCTCGGAAGGGGCGACGATGTTTGTTGCGGGCCGGGGCTGCCGACCTTGGCCCCAGCGAAGCGCCCATCGCCATTTCCGAGCGGGGCGAAGGGCGACGCGGCTGCCTCCAGGAGGACCGCACGCGTCTCCGAGCCAAGAGTGTGGACCGCATCCAGTTCACTCAGCGCCACGGTTTGAAACCGGACGATATCAATTACCCGGCTCTGGATCTCGCCTGACAAGCCTTAAACCTCCTGCCCTACCCCACCTGTATCTGGCCCTGCGGCCAGTTTGCGCCGAAGTTCGTCCGCGCGACGCGGATCGAGCAAGTCGCTTTCGCAAGCGTAGAAGTCCATCAACTCCCGCACCGAGCAGGCCAGTTGGTCTGGAGCACCGGCAAGCACCACCCTGCGCAGCGCCACTCGCCCAAGAGGGCAGCCTCGAGCGCGCT
>JASHYD010001077.1 GCA_030043175.1 Xanthobacteraceae bacterium
TTGTACCGCGCTCCTTTCGTTCAGGAGACGCAGGCCCGAGCCAGCAGTTCCCATTGGGCAAGCCAAGCTCGCACTCCGCTGGACCGAGCTGGGAGGTCCGCCCGTCAAGCCGCCGACGCGCAGGGGCTTTGGGCACCCATGTGATGGAGGCCATTATACGGGGCCGCGTGGGGGACGATATGCGGCTCCACTTGCGCGCTGAAGGTCTCGTGTGCGACCAGTCCGGAGGGGAGGCGTCGGGAGTTGCGAATGGCAAGTGAACTCATCCCGGACGCGGCGGGCTTCGTGTGGCTGAAGCCAACGAAAGGCGGATCAAGGGGCTAACACAAGTTTTGTAGCATTACCGAACTCCGTCCGAAACAAGTCGCGAACGCCGCGTAGGCGGCAATCGTGTCGCCTCGGCCGATTGATCCCTCGTGAGTGGCGGTCCAACTGTAACGAGTTCCCCCGTTGGGTTGCGCCGCCAAGCTTGGCTCCTCCCTCAATGGCCGAGCTTCCTACCCTATCGCGTATCTGCCCGGCCAGCATTGTGCGCGATCAAACGAAAAACATGGGCCACTTCCGGCTCTCAGGCGCGTCGGGGGCGAGGGGGAGAGAACCAGGGGCGGTCAAATGGCGTCGCGACCGCGATGCGGAAGGGAGCCGCCGGAACGCTCGGCTATAATTCCGACATTGGGGCTTTGCTCCCTGGGACATGGTATTTTTTGTAAGCCCCTCCCCTGTAAGTTGACGATCCGGCCGCGCCGGCAGATGCCGAGCAGTCGCTCTATCACGTCTATACTAAAACCACATTTGGTCCTCGTTACCTTCAATAGCCGCATCGAGAGCTCCAGCGGCCAAGGGAATCTGGGCACGGCCGCAACCGGTGACGGCCGGCATCGCTCTGTCCTCGCCGCAATACCCTACCGCTTCAACAATGGGAAAGATGCAATGAGCACGCAAGCACGTTCGCCACGGCGATCAGAAGGACTACCCAAGTGATCGAAGACGATGACGTCGATCAGGGTTCCCTTCGGGGCGGGTGGCGCGTGGGGCGGGCGGCGAATGAGCCCGTCGGCATTGGCGAGTGCTACTACCATCGCGCTGTCCTGGGTCGCAAACGGAACGGCCACAAGTCTATGGCTGGCATCGCGTTCGAGACGAGCTCGAACATAGTCTTCTTGGACATGATTCTCCGCCATAGCCGCGCCGAGCGCCGCCCGCTCGAAGATGGTCTGCTCTGCGGGCAGACCCAGCATTGCCTTGATGGCTGGGCGCAAGAACGTCAGCGCAGACACGAGCGCCGAGACCGGGTTACCAGACATACCGAGAACCGGCATCTCGTCGAGTTTTCCGAAAATGACCGGCTTCCCTGGCCGAATGGCGACCTTCCAGAAGCCGGACGTAAAGCCCCGGGTCGCAAGGGCATGCCGCACCAAGTCGTGCTCCCCCACAGAAGCGCCGCCAGTCGTCACGAACAGATCGGCGCCGACTGCCGCATTGATAGCCGCAGCAATGGCGTCGATTCGGTCCGCGGCGATGCCCAGATCCGTAGGCTCACCGTCCCAAGCCGTAACAGCAGCGGCAATCGCCGCGTTGTTTGAACCAAAAATTTGGTCTGGCCCCGGAGACCCACCAGGATCGACCAGTTCATCAACCGTTGCCAAGATGGCGACGCGAAGCTTACGACGTACCAGCACATGGGCATATCCGCACGACGCGCACGCCGAAGCCACCACCAACATCCGCTGAATGGATTCGGAAACTTTCTGGAGGAAGGCAAGTCACGACAGCAAATGCCGCCTTCAGAGCGGCGGTGCCTTGGGTCGGGATATAGATTTCGAAACGGCTTGTCGTTCCATCATAGATGGCGGCACATGACTTGGGCTCCATCAGATTGACGGCGATCCGCTGGGCATGAAGACTAACGCCAACGACGTGGGCAGCGCTTGCAAAGCCCGGTTCAGTGCTCTTGTGGTCGCCATACTCATAGTCGAAGGCGAGGTTATCGGACCACTCCTCATGTAGTGGAACGGCCGACGGTGTGATGGCGTCGCCCGCCTCCACAACAGAGGTGATCTCCGAGCGGACAACAGCCAAGCGCAGCGCTTTGGCACCAGGGTGCGGTTTGCTTGGTAAGTTAGTCCGGAATTTTCCAGTTCAGGAACATGCGGCCCGTATCACCATGACGGCGATCACCTCCATGTAATGGCCGTTCTGTTGGCCGCCGTTCTCTGCTTCTCGTTCCCTATCTGTCGTCCCCGTGATTTGAATCTGGTGACCGACATGCGGCGTCAGATCGACTAACGACTTGGTGAACTCGACCGTTCTCTTGCCGTTCTCCGTCAGCATAAAGTTCTTGCCGTCGGGAGTCTTTTGAAGGCAGCCGGCCATGTTGTGGGGCATTGCGGGTTGTTGTTGCCCAACGGCGGCGCCACAGAGCCCGCACCCCACGATCAGTACCATAGCGATTCCAAGGGTAGTCCTCATATATACCTCGCTTCAGATTTCTGGCCCGAGCGTCTAGCGAGAATACGTCACGGCATGGGCCTTTCCAAGACGAAGGTCACAAACTTTTAGTGCCACTGGGTGCAAGCACCGGCGTGTCGTTTGCGGAATCACCTGCACTGCCCCGACGACGCGGGCTCTGCAAGCCACCAGGCCGTTTGGGGTCCCCTCCTGGAATCGATGCTCCAACGTCAAGTGCGTATCGTGCAACCTCGCGATCGGCATCGCGCAGCTCGCGCTCAAGCAGCCCGGCAAACTTATCGGCAAGCTCATTCACACGCCCCGGCATGTGCACCGGCGATCGGCTCGCGGCACTACCACGCCTCCGATGCCCCTGACCGGCATCAGAACGCTCCCTGCAGCCTCGCCAGAGGCTCGCGAGCGCGCTGCGCAGCGTCACCATCTCGGTCGGGTTCCAGCTGCTGAAATTTGCTAAGGTCAGCGTCACCGGTGACAACAACCGCTGACGCTTTGTATCGTCCACGCTCGTCGAACAGATCACCGAGGAGGTATCAGACGTATCGCATCTACTTGGCATGAGCACACCGACGTATTGGGGAGGGACGCCGATGCTTCGGCTAGAGAGCGCTGAATCACCCCGCGTTGCGGCGATTGACGGCGGCGACAGCAACAGGCGGGGATTCGCGTAGGCGGTGTGATTGAGGCGACCAATATCTCCTCACCGGGGATGGTATGCAGCGATCTCGTGCTTCGTGATCTGGCGGATGGCGCGATCTATCCAAGCTAGCAAAAGCTAGGACCGGGCTCGCTATCATGCGGTCTGGATTCAGGTGGCCTTGCGTCCGCCTGCGCGTCCGTCAAGAGGTCGGTTCGACTGCGACCTCGTTGTGATCAGCAAGTTCGGAAAGCAAGAGGCGCCGGCGTGGGTTGGTCGACGCATTTGCGGCAGCGATTGACGTCGACGTTCCAGTTCTTACGTCCGTTTCTAAGCGCTGGCACCAACATTGGCTTGCCTTCTCGGGGACTTTGAGTGAGTTCGTGAAACCCCAACCAGAAGCCATCGAGGCTTGGTGCAGAAGCAGAGTACGTGCCTTTCGGTTGAGGTGCTTGGTCCGGTGAACGATTTAATCCGGCAGTCCGACGGTGGGCGGCTGCCGACAATGTCGTTGTTCATCCCCCGCTTGCGGAAGACGAGGTGGAAGCGCTCGAGGAAGCGTTGGATCTCGGCCTGGTTATAGCCCGTCATCTCGATCCGAATGTCAGCAATGGGCGAACTCAGGAGGCCGAGGGTACGCACTCGAGGATTCGACAAGGTGATCTGCCAGCGTTGTCCGCCAGGTTGCTCTAGGGAGGCTGACATCGGTTCCCAGTCGGATCCGGCTGCCTCCCGGCAGAAGGGGAGCAAGGCGCTGAAGATCGGCAGCCGTCAACGCGGCCTCGAACCGCATGACAGTGGGCCCCGCGGACCGAGGCACTTCGTCAAGGCGCTGCAACCGTCATCCGCCGGCGACGGGCGGGCGTCGAACGGTCCGCCACACGAACGAAGATCCTATTAACAACTACGAGAGCACACATCTGGACCGGCAAGTGAAGCGAGGAGATGATTGACGCCGGTGTCGATCCCGCGGGCACCGAGAGCTCGACCTGATTACGACTGGCGCCATCCGGAAGGTAGCCAGACAAAAGAGCGAACAACTTCAGCGTGATGCGGATGGTATCTGCCTGCGCCACGGGCTCCGCAGCACCATCTTTCTTAGCTTTCGCGACAGTCGCCTCCTGAGAACCGCACCTCCCCAAACCAGCATTAGATGCCACAAGCAGGACTACTCTGCGGCCTGGGCGCGGGCGAGACGCGCTGAACTCTGCCGGGGTGTAGAAGATCGGCGTAGCGGCAACGTCGTTGAGCCCTTTGCGCACCTGTCCCTGTCGGAAACTCAAACTCGAACGTATTGATGGTGTAGCCCGCCCAAGATCGGTGACGAAGGCACGCGCCCTGTTCGGCACGCATCACGCCGAACCGGCGCATCCTTCTACAGCGGTATGCGCGATGCGAGAACGTGGCGAAGCTGGCGCTCGCCAACGACGACGACGTGGTCAAGACATTCCCGGCTCGAGCCGCTACCGAGACGAACCGAGAAGTCTCGCCTACTCGGCAATTCCGGTTTGCGCCTCGAAATACCGACAACATCCCAGCCCGCATCGAGAAATGACTCAATAGCGGCAACCCCCTCGAGGCAGATCTGGTGTTTGAACTAACGGAGTCACGTGTTCGCGGCGTTAAACCGGCTGTGCGTGCACGTGATCATGACACTGTTGCTTGCGGACCGCAGTCTGATCGAGCCGAAATTCGGAAATCTGGCATTGGACGGCACCGCTATTAGTCGGGCGAGGACTGCCGCAGAGGCCAGATTTATTCTATGATGAGTTATGGCACTGGGCTCTAACTCACAGGTACACCAGCCTTGCCCGCGAACCGGCGATGGGAGGACCACATGGCACGCTTCTCCGCAATCCACGCTCCGGCGTCTCGGCGCGGCGCGATTCGCGCTGCCGCACTCGCGACCACTATGCTGCTGACTCCGGCCACTGGGTGGCCTGCGGACGTTTCGCCGGATCGGCTCGCGAATGCCGATAAGGAGCCACAGAACTGGCTGATGAACCACCGTACCTATGATGGCCAGCGCTTCTCGCCACTCGCCCGCATCAACAAGGACAACGTCAAAAACTTGAAGCTCGCCTATGCAGTGCCGCTGGCC
>JASHYD010001078.1 GCA_030043175.1 Xanthobacteraceae bacterium
CGGGCACAACGCCGCAAAGATCTTGCGCTTGACGTCTTCCTTCTCGACGGCCGTCTCGATGACGAGATCGCACTCTGCCAGCTCTTCGAGCTTGCTGGCGGCCTTGATCCGCGTCAGCGCCGCCTGTCGCTCACTTTCGGCGATCGCTTTCCGCGCCACCTGGCGCGCCATGTTGCCGTTGATGGTCGCGATTCCCCCCCGGACTCGTTCCTCCGAAAGGTCGTTGAGCGCGACTTCAAAGCCGGCGAGGGCGCATACGTGAGCGATGCCGCTCCCCATCTGACCGGCGCCGATCACGCCCACTCGGTGAATGTCAGCCATTTGAACATCAATCATATCGTTTGCCGGCTTTTCGTCCAGGCCGGACCGAGGTTGTGGCCAACGAACGTTCTACTGACAACTGTTCCCAGTGACCACCGGCCATCGGAACTATTTTTGCGTTAACGGTTACCGCTCGAGCTTGCCCAGTTCGTCGGCGAGTTCCGGCAGCACCTTGAACAGATCGGCCACGAGACCGTAATCCGCGACCTGGAAGATGGGCGCCTCTTCGTCCTTGTTGATCGCCACGATTACTTTGGAATCCTTCATGCCGGCGAGATGCTGGATGGCTCCCGAGATCCCGACTGCGAGATAAAGTTCCGGCGCTACGACTTTACCGGTCTGACCGACCTGCCAGTCGTTCGGAGCATATCCGGCGTCGACGGCGGCACGCGAGGCGCCGACCGCAGCGCCAAGCTTGTCGGCCACCGGCTCGAGGTACTTGGAGAAATTCTCGCGCGACGCCAAACCGCGTCCGCCGGATACGACGACGCGCGCCGAGGTGAGTACCGGCCGATCATTCTTGGAGATTTCCTCGCCGACAAAGGCCGACAGGCCCGGATCAGGGGGCGGCGTCACCTGCTCGGCCACCGCGGTGCCGCCCTCGCCCGCAGCCTGAAAGGCCGCGGATCGCACCGTGATAACCTTCTTGCCACCTTTGGAGCGCACGGTCTGCACGGCGTTGCCGGCGTAAATCAGCCGCTCGAACGTGTCGGGCGATATCACCTTGATAATGTCCGAGATCTGCATCACGTCGAGGAGTGCAGCGATACGCGGCATGATATTCTTCGCATTCGCGGTTGCCGGCGCCATGATGGTCTCATAACCGCCCGCTAGCGCGATGATCAATGCTGCGGTCGGCTCCGCCAGCATGTGCTCGAACGGCGGCGCATCTGCGATCAGCACCTTTTCGACGCCATCGAGCTTCGTGGCGGCCTCCGCCGCTGCCTTGCAGTCCTTGCCGGCGATAAGGATGTGGACCGGCGCGCCGAGCGCCTTCGCGGCTGTCATCGCCTTGGCGGTCGCGTCTTTGAGGCTCTTGTTGTCGTGTTCGGCGAGGAGAAGAGTCGGCATCAGAGTGTTTTCCGAGAACGTTGATGGGGTGCTGGCCACCTCTCCCCTTTTTGGGGGATTGGAATGGGTATGCTTCGTG
The DNA here is from genome assembly GCA_030043175.1 of Xanthobacteraceae bacterium. The sequence continues at coordinate 1,472 of JASHYD010001078.1, forward strand.
CATGTATCTGGGCGAGAGGCAGCGCTACCTGTTGTTAGGCCTCACCCCTATCGCGCAAGAGTGATCCGAATCTCTCCCCGCCGGGGAGAGGTGAAGGGCGACGTGTCAATGTCGTGATTGAACCATGTCGAAATGCGCTAGAGGACTCCCGCTTCGTTTTTCAGCTTGCTGACCAGTTCGGTGACCGAGCTGACCTTGCCGCCGGCTTTCCGGGCCGGGGGCTCCGTCGTTTTGAGAATCTCAAGCCGGGGCGTCGTATCGACGCCATAATCGGCCGGCGATTTCTCGCTGATCGGCTTCTTTTTCGCCTTCATGATATTGGGCAGCGAGGCATAGCGCGGCTCGTTGAGCCGCAGATCGGTGGTGACAATCGCCGGCAGCTTCAGCTTCAGGGTCTGCAGCCCGCCGTCGACCTCGCGGGTGACACTGACGCTCTCGCCTTCGATCACGACCTTGGACGCAAACGTTCCCTGAGGCCAGTTCAAGAGTGCCGCTAGCATCTGGCCCGTCTGATTGCAGTCATCATCGATCGCCTGCTTGCCGAGGATGATAAACCTCGGCTGTTCGGCTTCAACGATGCTCTTGAGGAGCTTTGCAACCGCCAGCGGTTCCACGATCCCGTCGACCTTGACCAGGATGCCGCGGTCGGCGCCCATCGCCAGAGCGGTCCGGAGGGTCTCGGAAGCCTGCTGCGGCCCGATCGAAACCGCGACGATCTCCGTGACCTTGCCGGCCTCTTTCAGGCGGATCGCCTCCTCGACGGCGATCTCATCGAACGGGTTCATCGACATCTTGACGTTGGCGAGCTCGACACCCGTCCCGTCCGTCTTGACCCGGATTTTGACGTTGAAGTCGACGACCCGCTTGACGGGCACAAGAACTTTCATCCTGGGCTCTCCAGAAAACGGCGCGCAAACTATGACTCGCGTTCCAGTGTGTCAACGCGCCGACCGTTTTGCGGATACCGAAGCTCAATAGCGTGGCTCTCGCAAGCAGACACGAACATCCGGTTTATTTCGGCAAAGAGTCCACAAAAATCTGCAACAGCAGGGAACTTTCTACCTGCAGCCCGACGACCGAAATCAGCCTCCGACAGCATGTGGCGGTTTCAACCATCATCACGGCGGTTTTGCCCCGGCACCCAGAGCACGTCACCGGGGCCGCTTTGATTGACGTAGCGGCTCGCCACAAAAAGGAAGTCCGACAGCCGGTTCACATATTTGAGTGCGACCGCCGAGACCTCTTCGCCGGGCCGGTCGGCCAGTTCAGCCGTCAGGCGTTCGGCGCGGCGACAGATCGTGCGGGCAACGTGCAGATGGGCAGCCGCCGGCGTCCCGCCCGGCAGGACAAACGAGCGCAAGGGCTTAAGTTCGGCATTGAGTCGGTCGATTTCGGCCTCAAGCCGCGTCACCTGGGCCTCAGTGACGGTCAGCCGTGCCCCGTCGGCGCCCTTTCCCTTGGCAGGCGAACAGAGGTCCGCGCCAAGGTCGAACAGATCGTTCTGGATGCGCCCCAGCATGGCGTCGATCTCGGCATCGTGGGATGTATGGAGGCGTACAATCCCGACGGCCGCGTTGGTCTCGTCGACCGTCCCGTAACAGGCGATGCGCAGATCGTACTTCTTGCGCCGCTCGCCGTTGCGGAGCGCGGTCGTTCCGTCGTCGCCCGTGCGCGTATAGATGCGGTTGAGAACGACCATGTGGACCTGCCGATGCGGAGCTACCGCCCCATTGCCCAGACGGTTAACATGATGATGATGACAGCGATGAATTGCAGTACCACGCGCCAGCGCATCAGTGTCTGCGACAGGTTGGGCGACCCGCCGCGTAACATGTTGTAAAGACCGAGCATCAGCACGACGGCCACTGCGGCGATCGCCAGCGGAACCACGTATGCGGAAAGAAAGTTCGCCATTTGCTTCTATGTAGCACCGCCGCTGCGCCGGCGCCACGCCGGCTCTCGGCATGAAGGGTCGCATCATCATATTGGGTGGCGCTGGCCGGCTTGGCCGGGCGGCCGGGCACGCTTTCAAGTCCGCGGAATGGCAGGTGGCAAGCCTGGTGCGGGCAAGCTCGGCCCGCGGCGCCGCACCTGGGACTGAAATCGTCGAGGTCGATGCGAACGATACGCCATCGGTCGTCGCGGCCGCAAGCGGTGCCGATGTCGTGCTCTACGCCCTCAACGTGCCCTATACCCAATGGGGGCGGTTCGCACTTCCTTTCGCGGATACCGCAATCGCGGCCGCCCGCGAAAACCGCGCCACCTTGGTCTTCCCGGGTAATCTCTATAATCATGGGGCCGGCATGCCGCCTCGGATCGATGAAGCGACGCCGATGCGCCCGACCTCGCGCAAGGGCGCCATACGGATCGCCGTCGAGACGCGCATGCGTGAAGCGGCTGGGGGCGGCTTGCGGACAATTGTCTTACGCGCCGGCGATTATTTCGGCGGCGAAGGCATGGGGTCATGGTTCGACCGGATCATCGTGAAGGAAATCGCCGCTGGTCGGCTGACCTATCCGGGTCCGCTCGATATCGTTCATGAGTGGGCTTATCTGCCGGACCTGGCGCAAGCCTTGGTGGCACTCGTCGAGCGGCGCGATCGGCTCCCGCCCTTTGCGGCGTTCGGATTTGCCGGCCATGCGGTGTCAGGGCGCCAATTCCTTGCCGCCATCTCACGCGCCTGCCGGCGCGATTTTAGGATCGACATCATGCCGTGGCGTTTGCTGAAGCTGATGGGTGTGGTCGTGCCTGTTTTCCGCGAGCTCGCCGATATTTCATATCTATGGTCGACGCCGCATGCCGTCGACGGCGCCCGGCTGGCGGAAATTATCGGCGATCTTCCCCGCACTCCGCTGGATGAGGCCATCGCCGCATCGCTCGCGGCGCTCGGAATGAGGCGACGAGGAAAAACGTGACTTGAATGCCGCTCGCCGGATATTGTACGTGGGTTTGCCACGCCGTAGCAAAGAGACGAAGCGAGCCGAGCGAACAAGATACTCTTATAGGTAGAAATAACACCAACTATACATGCCGGGCTATACATGCCGGGTTCTCCCCTCGTACTTTAACGAGCCATGTTCACAGCCAAGCTTTGTTTGCCGGACTGCAGCATAGCGCAGATCTCCGATAGAAAAGGCGCCGGCAACCGCCGTCAACGCGTCAGTTGTTTCGCGGCACTGCCGATCCTGGGTGTGCGCGGCGAACCACCTCACGGACCTGAGCCGCGGGCTCCGGCGCGCCCCTGTCCGCGGGCACGGAAGGGTCGCAGGGCCGCATTCCAACGCATAAGGCCGCAACGCTCGGGATGCTTGCCGTGAAGCCGGGTGTCGAGGCGAGGCATCCGCGTCAGTGCCTTCAGTGCGGAAAGCTGATCGTCCACCGCCGAATCACGGCGCTCTACTGCTCGGGCAAATGCCGGGAAATCCATAATGCCCATAAGCGACGGCGGGTCCGAGGCAACACCAAAGATGTGCCGCCGCCGGCGTGTGAGCCGGAGACGAATGTATAACAGGACCCTCACCAAATTTTCAGCGCGCGGATGCCTCCCACTTAGGGCGAGGAGAGGACCTTGCCAGGGTTGAGGATGTCCTTGGGGTCGAGGGTGCGTTTGAGCATGCCCATCAGCTCGAGCGCTACCGGGTCTTTGAACTGCGCCAGCGGCTTGCGCTTCATGACGCCGATGCCGTGCTCTGCCGAGATCGAGCCGCCGAATTGGGCTACCAGCTGATGCACGGTCTCGTTCATTTCGTCCCACCGCGCGAGGAACGCCTTGGTGTCGGCACCCACCGGCAGGCTCACGTTATAGTGGATGTTGCCGTCGCCGAGATGGCCGAATGGCACCGGCCGGCTGCCGGGGACCAGCGCTTCGACGGCCTCACCCGCTTGGCGCAGGAAATCCGGCACTGCAGCCACCGGGACGGAGATATCGTGCTTGATCGAGCCGCCTTCCCCCTTCTGCGCCTCGGGGAGAATCTCGCGCAGGTGCCAGAAGGCGCGGCGGTGCTCGGTGCTGTTGGCAACGGCGGCATCGTTCACCAGACCGCGCTCCATCGCGGTTTCCAGCGCTTCTTCAAGGGGCGTCCGCAGATCCTGCCGCATCGTCGATGAGACCTCCAGCAAGACGTACCACGGATGCTTCTGATCCAGCGGGTCGCGAACGCCATGGCCGTGACGGAGCGCGAAGTCGATCGCTAGGCGACAGATGAGTTCGAAGCTGGTGGCAGCGCGATTGGTCCTCTCCTGCACCAAGCTGAGCAGCTTGACGGCGGCCTGCGGCGACGGCACGCCGACGAACGCGGTCTCCACCGTCTTCGGCGCCGGAAACAGCTTGAGCACCGCAGCTGTGATGACGCCGAGCGTGCCTTCCGCGCCGATGAACAGGTTTTTCAGGTCGTAGCCGGTATTGTCCTTTTTCAGCTTGTTGAGATTGTTGAGGAGCCGCCCGTCCGCCAGCGCAACTTCGAGACCGAGCGCATGCGAACGCGCGATGCCATGCGCGATCGCCGCCGTGCCGCCGGCATTGGTGGAAAGATTGCCACCGATGGTGCAGGTGCCTTCAGAGGGCAGAAGCTGCGGATAGAGCCGGTCCACCGCG
>JASHYD010001079.1 GCA_030043175.1 Xanthobacteraceae bacterium
GGACGCAACCCAGCCGACCGAAACGTCGACGCGCGTTGCGGCCATGCGCGCGAAGATCAAGGCCGGCGGGCATGACAGCCCCTACCGGCTGCGCAAGCAGCTCCCCGAGCCGGTGTTCGGCCAGATCAAGCAGGCCCGCGGGTTCCGCCAGTTTCTGATGCGCGGCTTCGACCAGGTGCGCGCCGAGTGGGCCATCGCAATAGCACGAGGACGAAATCCGCGGCACCATCGCTGACAGCCGGCTTTATCTGCTTGTCAAGCTTCACTGAGGATGAATGAGAGTGGGCTACGAAGGTCGGGCAGGTCAAATGTCCGCCCTCAAGACACGTTGCAGTCACGCTAATCGCAATCCTTTTTTCCGCAAAAGCACCGATAACATCACAGTTATGTCGGACTCTTGTGAGAGAGCTGCTGCCTAAGGGGCTGATTGAGTCCCCATGAGTACCTCCCGATGAAGCCGGCGTTGACGGCCGCCCTCGCGGCGGGCATTGGCTTTACGACCCCGAGCACGACTGAATCTCCACGCAATATCATGGTCATCGCATCCGAGATGGCCAGCAGCCTGATCGGCGGAATAATCCTTGGGGCGAACGTCGGGCCCTACCTATCCGGTCTGCTCCCAGCCCACATTGAATCGAGGGTGGCGGCCAGCGGGTATTCGCCGGCGCGAAGCGCCCATCCGCCCTCAGACACTGACGAATGATCGATCGCCCGCCGTCGAGCTGTGGACCGTCTTGCCAAAGAAGCAGCCGTCAGGCGGACGGCGAGTGCATCCCAACAGACATCATCACGGCAATGAGCTGCCGGATTGCAGGTTCACTGCCGGCGTCGGTGCCGAGAAGCTCGGCGTCGCGCAGACCGTCGCTGCGCTTGCCGGGAACCTGATGAGCGGCCTTCTGCCTAGGAACGCCGCTGCTGCGGCTGGCGTTAGGTTCCCGTATGAGGTTCATGCGGCCCCGGTCCTACAACTTCCTCCCCCTTGAGGGCCGGGGCTTTTGCCTGCCTGCTCGCCCAATTGCTTTGCTTCGCTGGGCCCGGCGGCGCGCCCGGCCAAGAAGCCGCCGGCCGCTATGCCCGGCAAGCAAGCGCTGGTGACGGCGGCTTCGGCCCTACAGCCATCACCAAAGCGCTCGGCATCGGTCGGGCGTCTATCTGGCCGGCTCGGACTTGCAGCGCAAAGAGATGCGCGCCATTGGCTCTGTTCGGCTGCTGTAGTTCAGAAATAATGTTGACTGCGCCGGCGGCGTGGCGGCGTGTTGACCTTCGCCGAATAGCGGTCATTAGCCGATTCAGCGAACAGAACCCATCTTGCTGCCATTCCGTCCCACGTAGCTTTGCTCTCCGGGGACTCCGCGAATTTGGACATCGCCTCGCATTCCGCTGCAAACTTCCGAAATTTGTCTGCGAGATTCATTAGGGGCCTCCGCTTCCCCTCGCGCGTCCGTAAACTGGGGCCGTTCATATGGCCGCATGGCGACCCTCAAAGTCACAACTGCGTGAAACTAGTCATGCTCGCAACGAAGCCACCTTGACCTGCGTCAGGGCAAGGTGTCCCTGTTCTGGTTGACCCACCGACATCCTGATGGCCGCGCTGCTGGCGTGGTTGTGATTGAGTCCCGCAGCGGCCTTCTCCATGCTCGCCTCAGGGGGCCTGCGCGATTCCCGTCCAAGCCTCGGGTCGGGCGGACTCCAAAGCAGCGCGGGTTGCCATCATGGCGCTCAGATAGGAATGTGGTCCGTGTTGCTGCTTTCGCCGGCTGCGCATAGATTGGTGTTGTCCGGCCCGCCGATGCTGACTTGACATACCAAGGGAGATCACATACCTGTTCGGTATCAACGCCTCCCACGCCTCTCAACGATGCGCACCAGGGGGGTTTTTCTTTTTGGCCAAGCCGTTCACAAAGCCGGCGCTACCGCCGCCGGCCCTCATCGCGTTGATGAGAGGCCGGGGTCTAACCGTTGCCGATCCGTTCTCGACAACCCGCCATCTGAGAAACATCGGGTATTATCGTCTGACTGGCTATATGCTTCCTTTCCAAAAGGGAGGCGCGGGAGCCGACCGCCATAATTTTACTTCCGGCACGACTTTCGAGCAGATTATTGACCTTTATACTTTCAACAGACAGCTTCGTGTCCTTCTGCTCGATGTTTTGGAGCGGATAGAGATCGCTATCAAGGCCGCATTGAACAACTCAGTGGCGCTTCGACATGGTCCTCATTGGTTTTTGAAGCCATGCCTTTTCAAGGCGAGCTGCAATCACTCGTCCCTGCTCGACAGCATCAAGGAGGAGATAGGACACAACGATCCTCAAAAGCGAAGTATTGCAGTACAGCACTACTACACCACCTACTGCGATCCCCAAATGCCACCCGCGTGGATGGTGCTTGAGGTCATCTCATTCGGGAAGCTTGCCTACATAATTAGGAATCTCGGCCGTGGTGAACTCAAAGCTCTTAGCCACACCATTGGCATTTCCGACGTCTCTCTAACATCTTGGTGTCTTGCTCTGTCGTATTTGCGAAATCTTTGTGCGCACCATGCGCGAGTTTGGAATAGAAAAATGACAATTAAGCCACATGTGTCAAATGATTATCGGGCCGACATGACGCCGAATGACCGTGTCTATGCCCAATTGGTGGTCACACAGGCGTTGATGAAAATCGTTTCGCCGGGCTCGAAATGGCAGAGTCGCCTCCAAGCTCTTTTCGAAGAATATCCGAACATCAGTCCCACCGCGCTTGGATTTCCACCTGATTGGGTCGATCGGTCGCTGTGGAAATAAAACGGCTTGGAAAGCCCGCTCATGGCCTTCCGAACCGCTCACCGCGGCAATGCGCTCATCCATGATCAACCGCGCTTCGATACGCGCAGCCCCGCATTTTCAATAACTCGAAGAGCCCAACGGCGTCGCGGAAAAAGCATTGGCGACCTTTCGTTAACGTTTCGGAGCACGTGTTGACGGGTGCCGCGCACGTAGGTCAGCGCCGCGCCAGGTGCTCCAGCAACTCGGCGGCCATGCGCAAATCGAACTGGCGCTTTGCATCGGCCTGGAGCTCGGCGGCATGGGCGCGCAACCTCTTTGCGAGGCTGCGCATCTCCTAGAGGCCCTGGTCAACCGGCCTGGGACACCAGGAGAAGGCCGAGCTGCGGCCGAAGCAATTTGCCGTGTGCTCGATGCCAGGCTGCCAATCCCGCCTTACCGGCCGGGAGATCGCCTTTACGCTGGTCTGACAAAATATCCCCCCTGTCGCCATTGCGGCTCCAGCCTCTTCAAGGTCGAGCCCGGCACCGCCACTCACGCAGCTAAACCGGCATGCGCGCGCTGTGGCTGTTTCAGCAAATGGCTGCGGCGCGCGCTCGTTGCGGGAGATAATCCTCAGCGCAGACAACAAGTTTCCGGCTCGCGCCGGAATGAACAGCCGTAATGGCGACAACTTGAAAGACACACAAACATGTATCTCCCATCCCCCTCAGCAGACTTTGAAATCGCACCAGCAGGAACCCATGCTGCCGCATGCATCAGGGTGCTCGATCTCGGAACGCAGACCACCGCGTTCGATGGAAAGCAGAAACATCAGATCCGCTTAACATGGGAGTTGCAGGTGACCATGAGCAGGAGCACTGTGTTGGGTGGGCTTTCGGTCACGTTATGGGAAGGCCCGGGAGGAAGGCAGCGGAAACTCACCTCGCGCTTCTATGGGCTTCAGCAAGCCGAGAATTGGATTTTC
>JASHYD010000108.1 GCA_030043175.1 Xanthobacteraceae bacterium
CGAGTCCGTACGGCCAGGGATCAGGCCCCATGAGTTCGTCCATTTCCGCGATCTCGTCGAACAGCCAAGGAAGCATGCTGCGTGGCGCGCCCGAGAAACGCATCTGTTTCAAGGCCCAAGTCTTGGATTCGGTGCACGCCTTGTAAAGGCTTTCGGGAATCCAAGGGTGCTCTTCGTAAAGACCCTGGCGGATGACCAGGGTGTGCATTATCGGGTGGAAGCCCGTACGGTGATAGAAATCCTTCTCCCGGGCGCGGTAATCCGGAAAGAGACGGGCGACGTTGCGGCCACGGTCGAACGCGGCCGGACGCCGAGCACCGAAATAGGCATCGATCTCTCCTGCTTCGAGCATGTCGCTCAGCGTGCGCTCCGGACCGATCATCTCCAGCTTGGGATCGCCAATCGGGCGGAGGTCCATTTCGTGGTCCGGCTGACGCGGTCCATTGACGCCTCCTTCCACCCAGGTGATGCGGCGCAAGTCGACGCCATATTCATGCTGCAGAATGCCGCGAATCCAGACGCCCGCGGTCTGCCGGTATTCCTGAACGCCCACGCGCTTGCCTTCCAAATCACGTGGCGCCGCGATGCCCGAATTCCTGTTGATGAAGATGTATCCATGCCGAAACAGGCGCGACGGGAAGACCGGTAGTGCAGCGAACGGAAATTTTCCGCGCGTGCGCATGATCGAATAATGGGCCAACGACATCTCAGCGACATCAAAAGACTGCGTCTTGATCATGCGCGCAAAGATTTCCGGAGGCGACCGTATCGCGAGGTAGCGAAGCTCTATGCCTTCCGGCCGCACCACGCCTTGCGCGAGCGCTTCCATCCGGTCGTAGGGACCACAAGCCATCGTTAGCGCTATGCGGGCGCCCACTTGCAGTCCTCCGACTCTGTCTTCCCGAAGTGGACCAGACGCGGTCCCGTGAACTGGCGCCCGCGGCCCTGATGATCGCTGCGTCGCGGGGGCCATGCTGCTGGGCTCGGCCCAGGCAGCGCTGCCTCCGCAGGCATCGCAGGCCTGGACATGAGTGTTGCTATTTTCCTCCGATCACAGCGTATCCTTGTATTTCGATCTTGGCATCAGGAACGGCTAGGGCGGTGATTGTGATGAGAGCACTGCCGGGGAAATTATCGCCGAAGACTTCCCGGCGGATCTGCGTGAGGCGATCGCCGTTGCGCACGTCCGTAATGAATACGGTCATCTGAACCATATCGCCGAGCTTGCCGCCCGCTTTTTGCAGAGTGCGGTCGAGGTTCTTGAAAAGCTGACGCACCTGACCTTCGAAATCGCCCGCCAGCGACTTGCCATTGTCATCCACGGTTGCGGTCTGGCCCGCAAGCCATATCGTTTTGCCTCCTTCGGTGATGACGGCCTCCGAATAGCCTCGCTGCTGCGGACGCTCTCCCTTGAGGTACTCCTTTGATTGCGCCGCACAAGAAAGAACGACCAAACCCGTCAACCCGGCAACGCTGATCAAAGTTCGTAAGAACGGTATCGACATCTTCGCCTCCTGCTGTGAAGTAAAATGAATTCAGCTCGCTTGCTGGCTGTTTTGCCCACCCCGCACCGTTCCGCCTCGCGCCACATTGTCGGCACGCGCGCCGCGTGGGGCTGCCCAGGATGTCCTCACCGCATCCGCACTCTCGATTGAACGCGCCTCCAGGAATTCGGCCTGCGCCGGTCATCCCTCATCGTGGAAAAGGTCGAGCTGCGGCGCCGCGCCGGAAAAGCCGTATTCCGACCAGCGCGACGCCACCCGTTCGTAGACCTCACGCCGCAACAAAGTCGTCTTGGGAAACTCCTTGAGATGGCGGTGCGGCTTGCAGGCGTTTATCAGCACCTTCGAGCCATAGGGCCGCAACTCCGGCGGATACTGGCTCGGGTCGAGACCGGTCGACCAGGTGTTTCGCAACACGTCGATGTCGTCGGACGGATTGCAACGCGTGCTCAGCGCCCACATCACCTGATCGAAATCGGTCGGATCGACGTCCTCATCCACCGCAATGATCCACTTCGTGTAATAGGCGGCAGCCGGGCACTGTGCGGCCAGTGCCAACACCTGCGCCGCATGTCCGGGATAGCACTGGCGAAGCGCTACCGTGACCATGCCCCAGCCGGATGCCGCCGCCGGATGCGCATAGGCGGCGACGACGCCGGGAACGCCGATTTTTTCGAGATCGTCAAGGATACGAGCGGAGCGCATGATTGCGTAATAGGCGCCGATCTCGCATGATGGATAGCGCGCCATCAGGGCCGCCGTCATGATCGGCGAACGCCGGCAATGCACCGCCTTGATGTCGATGACGGGTTGCGGCGAGCGCACATTGCCGTAATAACCGGTGAACTCGCCAAGCGGGCCTTCTTCGGTGGTCTCGCCCGGGTGCGCGAAGCCCTCGATCACAATCTCGGCCATGGCGGGAATCGGCAGGCTGACAAATTCGGCTTCGGTCAGCTCCACCGGGCGACCCATGAGACCGCCGGCGACGTCCAACTCGGACTCGTCCGCCGCGAAGCTCTGCGCCCCCACCATGAACAGGGCCGGATCAATACCGTAAGCGCTCACCACCTCACAGGGCTTGCCCTGCGCCCACCAGGCCTCGCGATCAAGCCGACCGTGCTTGCCGGGGGAGCAGTACATGGCGACGCGGTTCGGCCCTTGTATCATCTGGCGGTAGACCCCGACATTGATACGGCCAGTCGCGGGATCTCGTGTAAAGGTCACGTTGCCGGTACCGATATAGCGCCCGCCATCGCCCGGCCAGAATTTCGGGGTTGGAAACCGGGTGAGGTCGATCTCCGTTCCGCGCAGAATGATCTCGCTGACGGGCGCGCTGCGTTTGTCCACGTGAACCGGGGCGATGCGGCGGCGCATGATCGCACGCGTCGCCGCAATCATGTCGCGGGTCGAGAGCGCCGGGTCGAGGCCGACCGCAAGTGCATATCGCTCCTTGCTCGCACCGAGCATATTGCTGAGCACCCGCGTGCCGAACCCGTCGCCGGAGAGACGGTCGAACAGCAGGGCAGGCGCTTCGATCGTGCGGCCAGCGAGAAACGTGACGGCGGCAAGTTCTTCGACAGGATCGACGGTTGCACCAATGCGATGCAGCCCGCCCGAGGCTTCAACCAGCGCCAGCCACTCGCGCAGGTCACGCCACGCGACAGCTTTACCGGGGATCTTGTCCCCGCTGCGATCATTGCGGGAAACCGCTATTTGTTCCATGGACTCACCGGTCGGAGGGCCTCGGAAACACTAACACTCGCAATGTCCGGCTGGGAGGGGCTGGTTGGCCGCGCCGACTTGTTTTGTGGTGCCGTCCTTGCATTGAGACACCCGCCGAGAAACGGTTCAACTTGCCAAGCCTTCACTCGGCCTTTATGCCGGCTTCCTTCACCACCTTCCCCCAGGTCGCGATATCGCGCGCCAGGAATTCTGCCAGTTGCTCCGGCGTTCCGCCGCGAATCTCAATGCCCTGCTTGGCTGCAAGCTCGATCACATGCGGCTCGCGCACAATCGCGTTAATCGCATCGTTGTAGCGCACGATGATCTCCCGCGGCGTTCCCGCCGGCGCCAGCAGGCCGAACCAAAGCTCCGCCTCGACGCCGTCGATACCCTGCTCGGCGAGAGTCGGCAGGTCAGGGGCGGTGGGTACTCGCTGCTTGCTGGCGATCCCGACAATGCGCAATGAACCGCTTCGCGCCAGCGGCACCGCAATGCTGAGTGAGAGAAATCCGCCGGTCACATGGCCGCCGACAATGTCCTGGGTGGCGCCAGCCGAACCGCGGTAGGGGACATGTCTGATATCGATATGGGTCACCTGTTTGAGCAGTTCCATTGCCAGATGATGCGGCCCGCCGATCCCTGGCGATCCATAATTCAATTCGCCTTGGTGCGACCTGGCGTAGGCAATGAATTCTTTAAGATTGTTCGCGGGCACTGACGGATGAAGGGATAAAGCGAGTGCGCCGGTCCCTAAGCCGATGATCGGTGCGAAGCTCTTGATCGGATCATACGGCACGTTACTGAACAGGCTGACATTGGCGGTGAAGGGATTGCTAGTCATCAGCAATGTGTGGCCGTCGGGGGCCGCGCGGGCCACGATCTGCGTGCCAATGTTGCCAGTCGCACCCGGTTTGTCATCGATCACGATCGCCTGGTTCCAGCGCCTTTGCAGCTCTTCCGCGATGCTGCGTGCCAGCACGTCGGGCCCGGTACCGGGCGAGTAGGGAACGACGATGGTAACCGCCCGGCTTGAAAGTGCCTGCGCCCCAGCCGAGCCGGGCACCGCTCCCAGCAGGAGCGGCAGGCACAGCAATAAAAACCTGTGCTCCCACGTGCTGAGCCGTTTCGCGGCGGCTTGCTTTTCAATCTTCGTTAGCTTCATCATCTACTCCAGGCAGGTTTGCGATCGGTCCAGCCCCAGCGGCGCAACTGGCGGCGCGAAATTCATAATGGCTCTCCAAAATAGCGGCAACAAAATCGGAGGGCCTTGTTGGCGTTTTTTTCATTCCCGCCAGGTGATCGACCATATCCGGATCGCCTCATGCTGGGTCAGCGGGCGCCTTGATTGCTGATCGCTACCAAGCATAATGCGTTCTGCGCGCGAACGGGCAGCGTTCGTGCGGTGACATCGATTATCAGTTTCGGCAAATGAAACGCGCACGACGACAAATTGAGGAAATAGGTGAGTTGCACACCACGTCGAGGTCGATACTTCTATTTGGCTGTTGTGCCGCGGACACCGTGACAAGCACGCTCAGCAGTCCGCTCAACGTGATGGTGCGGTGATTATGAAAATCCAAACGGGGTCTGCGATTTCGAACGCCAAAGAGCCCAAGGGCATATATGCCGGCAGGCCAAGGATAAGCGTCCCACTGCAAGCCAAGATCGCCAAAAGGACGGCTATGCAGCCAAGGGGTGACTTGGCCTCGGGAAATTCTCGTAGGCGAAGTGAGCAACTTCGACTGCCGGCACCAGTAGGAACGCCACCACTGTTCGTTTCATATCAGGCGGCTGGAAATACGCCCGAGGCGTGTCTGGAAAAGCATCATCAACGCTAGCAAGGCCGCGAGGAAGCTGAACGAGATCTCTATGGCCTTACGGAAGGACCGCATCTCATCGTCGATCTCCTGGGGATCGCCCGCAACCGCGATCAGATATCGCCTGTTCTCGCCGAAATCGACGGTGCGCTCCAGCAGGCGCAGCCGCCCTATCGGACCAATAGCGTAACCATGCCAGGCGCCATCCGCGCTCGTCGTCGCCCCCTCATCACGCAGGTGGGCGAGCGTCGTATCCCAAAGCGAGCGCGAGGAGCGAATTTCCGGCTTGCTGACATCAAGCGCAATGATCTGCCAGTACCATCCCGACAACGGCAGTTCGAATGATGGCTCGCCGAGCGTCGGCCTCCCATGATCGGAGGACTGTTCCGATGCCGCAACATTGGCCACTAGCGTGCCCAAGTAGACAGCGAGACGCCGATCGAACGAGCGTTCCACGACGTCGTGGTAAATCGACGACAGAACAACACCCGTAGCAGCGAGAATGATGCTTGCCACTAATGCTGCCGCGACGGAAAGCACGAACGTCCTTCGCATATGCCGTCTCCGACCTGCATGCGCGAACGCAATATTTTGGAAGCTGTCGCCTGGGTTGACAAACTACCAATGCGGAATGAACAGCACCTGAATAAGTTGTTCGTTCGCTGACATGCTATTGGCTGTCACTGATCTGAGGCGCTCGCCTGGTCTCACAGCGTCTGGAGCATCTCCTGCTCGCGCGGATGGACGACGTAGACGCTTCGGCAGTGATGAAGGCCTGCGCGGTCGATCTTGGCGCGCTGAAAGAGCAACGAGCTACAGCGACGTCGACTCGAAAGAATTGGTCATCGACGACAGAGGTAGACCGACCGCGGGTTTTCAGCGCGTGGCGCAGCGTGGGTTGATCCAAACACAGGGGCTCGGCCGCCCTACGGTGACGGGCGCGCAGGTCCGGCATCTTCGCGAACGTGAGAGCCATGCCGCCCATTTCCTGCAGGCGCAGGACATGACGCGCTACCATGCCATCAACTCCATCAGTCACGGCATCAGCAAGCGGCTGAGACGCCCGGCGCATGAGTGCGCTAAGCTTGGAAATGGGGCGCGAAGGCGCTGAAAGCGCGTGTGCGTACATCGGGCTCGGCGATGCGGCGCCGTAACTGGCAGTTCGGCCGCACAGCGGCGACCGCCGCTGCGGTTGTGCGCACCAGCGGATGGTATCGCATCACAAGCCGGCGTCATCTGGTGTAGCAATTCAGCCAAGCCGCGCCGGCAGCCAGGTGGCGATGGACGGAAACAGGATGATCACGACGAGAAGCACCAGGCTCAGTGCGACGTAAGGCACAACGGCGCGGAAAATGTCCGCCATCGTCACTTGCGGCGGCGCGACGCCTCGCATGGTCATCAGCAACAAACCGTGCGGCGGCAGCAGCAGGCCGAGCTGCATGCAGATCAGGTACAGCACGCCGAACCAGATGAGATCAATTTCGAGCCGCTGCACGATCGGCATGAACACCGGCAGCGTGATCAGCATCGTGCTGACCTGATCGACGAAGATGCCGAGAAATATCAACAGCAGCATCATGCCG
>JASHYD010001080.1 GCA_030043175.1 Xanthobacteraceae bacterium
CACCGGGCAACGCTGCATTTCCTGAGACAGCGTGCGTTTCTGCCCGGCGAAGCGGCACACATTCATACCTGCCGGCGGGCAGGGAATGAACGCAGGATCGGCGAGGCGATCAATCTCGCCCGGAAACTTAAAGCTGTACTCGGGCGCGGCGCATCCGATGCGCGGCCCGACACCTGTAAGAACGAGCGTAAGACCACTGTCGGACCTTCACGCTTGCGACGGCTGAGGGAACAATTGCCGGCCTATAACGCCCATCACCCGGTCGCAATTCCGGCAAATGGCGGCACGGCTGGAAACATCCATGGGGCGGTCGCCTTCCTTGGAAAGTAGGAGACGGCACTGATAATTACGAACCTCTCGCTCACACCAAGCCGCCAGTCGGGCTGGCCGGCTATAGACATGCACGCGCCAGACCATGCGAGGAACACGGTGGACGGCTCCATCGCATAGCGATCCGAGTACGAAGAAGGTGGGATTATTTCGATACCTCTATCTGCCGCGGTCGGACACATCGATTGGGCCGACCGCTCGCGCTCGCGACGCCGCAACGCGTGCACCCCCGTGCAATCATGGCCTGCGCGCTCCGGCCGTATCGGCGCGCGCTACTCCGTCATTCCGTGGCGGTAGCAATGAACGCTATGTCGCCTGCTCGACAAGCGTCAGCTTACCAAGGCACCATCAGCTCAAGGCGCCGCAGCACATCGACGAGTGCGCGGAAATCGTCGATGCCGTCGGCGATCGTCGAGACGGCATCAAAGTAGCCCACCCCAACGCCTGAAAGCGAGGGCTTTTGCCCCGGCCTCTAGCCCGCGGGTTTGCCACTCGCGGCCTGGCAAAGGCTGCCGCTTTCGTTGGCGTTTCCGCTGTCGGCGAGATTCTTGTGGTCGACGTCTGCTCCGGAAGAGTTCGACCACCGCTAGCCTGGATCTCCACGGAGCGGAATTGGCCTGACAGTGAAAGAACGTAAGTGAATCTCCGGGTGAACGAACATGAATCAAAATGCGAACGTCGTTCCACCTCGTAGCCGAATCGGCGTTCCGACAGCTCCACTGGAGCGATGTCAAATGGCACACAGGACATCTCGCGTGAGAATCATCAAAAACCTGATAGTGGCGAGAAATCCGCATTTACCACGCGTTTCTTGTATCGATCACCTGGATTGGCGAATGACAGAAATTCAGGCAACGGACAAAGAGCAGTAGCGCAAATCCACTATCAGTGCACCACTTTGGCTGACGAACGCAGCATGGCGATTGAGTCAAACGAGTCCTCCAAGTGCTTTGGTTGTCAGGCAAATTTCGTTCCGTGGCAATCCACGCTAGCGAAAACATGAGCTAGGGCCGTGATGGCCCGATATAGCCATCGACTCATGCCCGGTTGCGCCGCTCTCCGCTCAGGCGCCTCATGCTGCCCTTCTTGAGCCCGTGAAGGCGGCACCGCCGGCACCATGGCTCGCTTTTTCTAAACGCCGCTCCGAGCCCATTGACGGACCACGGCCTGCCGCGAGTCTTGAAGACGAAAGCGCGTGCTGCTTCGTCATGGCGTCAGGCAACTTCTGGCGTCATCGCGATGTCAACGGGCTTGGAGGCGGTCAATCCGGATTCGGCCGTGCATGTGCGGAGGGCCGAGCCCTTCGACCTCGGTGCGGCAAGGGACTGCTTCAACGGTGAATCCAGGCGAGGCGCTGTTGCGCTCCAAGAGGCCTCCACGTCGATCCCAGGTGTGGTGGCTGCGGCTCTTCGGCGCCTTGACCTTAGCACCGTGGGCCGGATCGACCTTGAGCATCGAACGCCACGGCCGATTGCGGAAGCGGCCGTATCGCCAGCAATCAGTGCCGCCGCGCATCGACGTTCGCTATGGCGGCGATCATCACCTCGATGGTCTGTCACCTTCCTGCGGCTCGAGATAGAGTTAACGCGAGCGCAAAAGCAGCGGGGGAGCGCGAAGTGTCGACTGGCCGGAAGACCGCCGATTATCTGGAAGTCGGCTTAATCTTCTTCCTTGTGGTCACAGCAATAGCACTTTTGATATGGCTGGAGACCTCAGGTGCGGCTCTCCTGGAGCGGATTTCAAGCCGGCGGCCAACATGTTCCCTGGTCTCATGTGAAGCTCAAGCTCAAGCTCAAGCTCAACCTCAACCTCCTCAACCCAAGTCTCAACCTAGACCGCATTCGTTACGAACTCGCCCGCGCGCACCCGATCGGGTTGTCGTGGACGAATGCCCGCCTCTGGGCTATTGGGGCAACTACTCACGACGGCTTCGTGAGCCGCCGCGGCGCTCGTCAATCGAGTGCTGGCGCGATCGCAGTGTGCGAGCTCCGTGCTTCGATCAATAGCGCCCCGACTGACTTGACGACGTCAAACACCGTTCAGTCTGTGTAATTTGCAACGCCATCGGTCGATGGTGCGGTATTGATACTCGCCGCATGGCAAAGAACCGGCGTCGCTCGTTTGCACTCTAATACAAAGATCGCTGCGAAATTGACCCAAGACGCTTCGGATTGCCCGCCAGATGATCCGATCTGACCACTCAACGTACCGTCAATGTCTGGGGTCGGGGAATAGGCTTGCGTGCCGAAGAAGGCGCTGCCAGCACAGGCTCTGAGTTCTTGCCACGGTTCTGCTGTTCGGCCGCCTGCAGCTTGCTGATCTCGTCCAGCATCTGTTCATGGCTGCCCCTGAGCTGGTCGAAGTTGCGGGTCATCTGCTCTTGGGTGACGGCAATCCGGTCGACGATTTGTCGGATCGCATCGAGATCAATGGATATTGCATTGAACCGCTCCGGGTCGGGAGCGCGATAGGCAATCGGCGTGGTCCGTGGAGCCAACCACCCAAGCCGCGAGTATGAGCTCGCGATGATTCGTCTCGCCGCATCGCCGTAGGACTGCCAGACCAGAATCGCAGCTGCACCAGCGCAAAGTGTGATCAGGACTCGGGTGAAAGTCGGCATTACACTCGTCCTGGGTCTTGAGCGCGGATCGTGGTGCACCAAATAGTCACGGTTGAAACGTACAAAGATCGAGAACGTTCCTCGTTCCACGGCCGTTCTCTCAACGACTTGCCTCAGCCGGCGTGGTGTGGTGAACGACACCAGCGGTTTGCCACTCGCCGGCAAAGTTCATTATCGTCCGATACGTAGGGTTGCCGCTCCAAGCCCGTGTCCGCCTACTCACAGGACTACCACCGATAACTCCGAGAGGTAGCGGCGCTACCGTCTGGATCGTGCCGCCCACTTGCTCTAAGCTTTGCGGCCGGCTCGGCGAAATTTCTTTCAGCGGAGGACCTGACTTGCGGTTGATCTGGCCATGGCAAGACAGAGAGCGCAGATTCTCCTGGCTCAAGGCGGGCGCGTTTGCGCTCGTTTTGCTGCCCGCGATCCGGTTCACCTATCAGTTCGCCACCGGAGACTATGGCATCCTTCCGATAGCATTCGGCGGCATGACTTATTGGTCTGGTGTTTGGGCAACAGCGCTTTTGCTTATGGCCTTGGCCGTGACGCCGGCGCTCAAGATATTGCGCTGGCCGGCACTCGTCGACGCGCGGCGGATGATCGGCGTGACGGCGCTCGTCTATACGTTCGCTCACATCGTCATCTATTTCGGGCTCCGGTCGTGGAACTTCGGATTCATCGTCAACGAGATGGCGACACGACTGAGCATGATCGTCGCGATGCTCTCCACGATCGGTCTGATCGTGCTGGGCGCGACGTCGCTCGATGCTGTTATCAAACGCATGGGCGCGAAAGGCTGGCAGCGGCTGCACAACACGAACTACGCAATCACCGGCCTGGCGGTGCTCCATGTCGTGCTGGCGCGCGGCACATATCCTGAGCAGTACATGCTGGCCGGAATATTCTTGTGGCTCATGGTGTGGAGGGTGCTCGCCCGCTATGGCTTAGGCACCGATGCGAGAGCATTAGCGGTCCTCACCGCGGGTGC
>JASHYD010001081.1 GCA_030043175.1 Xanthobacteraceae bacterium
ATATCCTCAAACGCCATATCTTGCCGAAAAAGCCGCGCCGGGTACCAGGGCAGTTACTCCAATTCTTTTGTTCGACCGCGCCCGCACGCCATGGTGTGCAGCCTCGGCCCGCAGATGTTGTCGTAAACGCCGAACTGCCGGTGAAGGCCGTGCCGGAGTTTTCAACTACGCCAGGGCCCATCACTGCAAACTGTCGATCGGTCTCGACAACGCGGCCGGCGCGGCCGCGTTCGCAACTAAGCTTCTCAACCGCCGCCCTAATCTCGATCTCGTAGAGGTGCCCTACCGCACCGCGGCGCAGATGACTCAGGATACCGCCCGCGGCAGCGTCCAGGTGCTGATCAGTTCGATCGCGTCCGCAGGCGCGATGGTGGAGGTCGGCAAGCTGCGCCCGCTCGCAGTGACGTCGGTTTCGCGGTTTTCCCGCCCCGCCCGATCTCCCGGCGATCAGCGAATTGGCACCGGGCTTGGCCGTCAACGGGCGGTTCAGCGTGGTCGGGCGACACCATTCGACGCAGTGGCCCGGCTCAACCGCGAGATCGCCGCCTATCTCAACACCATGGACATCCAGCACCGCCTCTACGCGTTCGATCTCGCCACTGAAGGCGCCGGCACGCCGCAAGCGCGGCGCAATTTATCCATGCCGACCAGAAAAGGTGGCGCGCGCTCGCGACGGAGCTTGACATCCGGCCGCAGTGAGAACGAGCCGAGCTGATGTCCCCGGAAGGGTTCGGGAGCGGCTTTGCACGCGGCGCTGCAATTGCCCGCGATATCCTGCCCGCGGGTGCGCCGACGCTCGATTCACGTGGCACGGGCCTCTGGGCGGGCGGCCCCGGCGGTTGTTTCAGGTGCGGCGTGCCGGAGAGCGCTCAGATGCCCCGGGATCCTCAACCCCTCATCGATCCTCGGTCTCGGCTGGGCTGCTCTTCTCTTTGGTCCGGCCACAGCGTAACATGGCGATGCCACTTATAGTTGGGAGAAAGCCGAATGAGGTGCAGCGCGGGGATTGCTCTGCTCATACTCGCCGCCACTATGCAGACCGCCGCGGCGCAGCCGTTTCCTGCCGCCGACACTCTTACCCCCCAACAATTGCAGGGCCGCAATTTGTTCAATCAGTCGTGCATGGTCTGCCATGTGAAGCTGCAGATCACGTCGCCAGCCAAATATGGCCCTGACCTGTCGAAGAACGTCCTTGGCGGCCAGGAAGCCGTCATGCGCGAGGTCATCAGCAACGGCACGCCGAACATGCCGGGCTTCAAGTATCATTTCGGGCCCGACCAGATCGACGCCATTGTGGCCTATCTGAAGGCGCTGCCGGGTCCGGCGCCAAGTTCCAATCCGCCTCGCTAATCCGATTCGGTGAAAGCTGGAGAAGATACCATGTCCGCCATTTCGTCTTACGTCAGTGGTCGCAGCATGAGAGTCGTATTCGCTGTGTCTTTGCTCGCGAGCGTCGCGTTGCCGAGCACGGCCTTTGCCGGCGAACCTTCAATCCTCACCGGCACCGTCGTTGGGCCGGACGGCGAGAAGATGGGCGGCGTGACGGTGTCGGCGAAGGCCGTTGGCTCGACCATCACCACGACCGTGTTCACCGACGAGGCCGGCGCTTACTATTTCCCCTCACTTCCTCCCAGTACGTATCGCATATGGGCGCAAGCTCTCGGCTTCGAGACCGCAAATGGCGAGGCTGAGTTGAAGACCGGCGCCCGGGCGGATTTTTCGCTCAAAAAGATCGAGGACGCCGAGCGGCTCATCCGCCAGTTGCCAGGCGACTTGATCCTCGCCGGATTGCCGGGGGACACTGCCGACGACATGCGCATGAAGCGCATCGTCCACAACAATTGCACAAGCTGCCACACGCCGAGCTACTTCCTACAGCATCGCTTCGACGAGGCGGGCTGGCACGCCGTCATCGAGGCGATGAAGAGCATCAACGTCTACGGCGTCTATCGGCCAAATCAGCACAACCCGGTGCTCGATTTCCACCAAGACGCGCTTGCCAAATACCTCGCCAAGACCCGTGGCCCGAACGGTGGCGCCTTCAAGATCACCACCCGGCCGCGGCCGTCCGGCGAAGCCGCCCGCGCGGTGTTCAAGGAATACGACGTGCCACTCAATCCGGACCAGCAGTTGCCGTCCGCGACGCCGCCCAACAACGGCAGCGACTGGACCAAGGCCACCACGTCCCGTGCGGGCTCGCTGCCGCACGACGCCGCACCCGATCTCGACGGCAATCTGTGGTTCGCAGCCGTTGCGCCAAACAAGACGATGTCCGTGGGCCGCATTGACGGCAAGACCGGCGCACTCAAACCGTTCCGCATCGACGCGGCCAATGGCAACGCCGCGAATGTGCATGGCCTCATCCGCGACGGCAGCGGCGTCATCTGGTTCAACGCATGGATGCCCAAGGGGGGCCTCGCGAAGGTCGATCCCAAGACCGAGAAGGTTTCGGTCTACATGCCACCGGAAGGCATGTCCCACATCGACGGGCCGGTGACGCTCGACTACGATAGCAAAGGCGGCATCTGGGCTGGCACCAATGACGGCGCGCTGCGCTTTGATCCGGTCACCGAGAAGTTCACCGAGTTCAAGTCCGTGAATCCGCGGGGACCCCACGGCGCCATCGGCCAGACCTACGGCATCGTTGGCGACCGGGACGGCAACGGCTACTGGTCCCAGATGGCGTTCGACACCATCGTCAAGGCCAACCTCGCCACCGGCGAGACCAGCGAACTGAAGCTGCCCCCCCTGAAAGACGAGCTGGCGCGCGCCACCCCTGCCGACAACGCATTCTATGCCACCTATGGGCCGCGCGAGATCGGGACGCCGTTCCCGTGGTCGCAAGGACCGCGCCGGATGGGCATCGATCGCGAACGTGGGATTATCTGGGTCGCCAATTCGTGGAGTGGCACGCTCGGCCGCATCGACGCGGAGACCATGCAGACGACTCTTATTCCGCTGCCGAACACCTTCACTGATCAGCCGTATGCTGCGATACCCGACAAGAATCAGAATGTGTGGATCCCGCTGTGGACCACCGACCAGATCGCCAAGTACGACTCCAGGGCCGGTACCTGGATGATGTTTGACCTGCCGACCCGGGGCACCGAAGTCCGCATTCCGTCGCTTCTCGAGCGCGGCAACAATGTCGAAGTGGTGTTCGCCTATGCGCGATCGAGCAAGATCGCGGCAATGTCGGTGCGCAGCGAAGCCGACATGGCGGCCGCGAGAGCGCAGGCGCAATAGGGAGCGTGACGAGGCCGTAGTCAGCATCGAGGGCAGCGAAATCCGGGATCGGCTTGTGAATGTGCGCCGCTCCCGGGTTACTCTGACCCTCAACCCGTTGCCTACAATCCGGCTGCCCGTCACCGGATCGACCGCAAAGGAGACCGTCTAAAAGCATTTCCTGCTGCTGTCTGCACCGACGGCGCGCCACATGAGTAGCAGTCCGATGAGCCCGTCACCCGCATCCCATCGGCATCGCCATCGAGAACGACCGGCTAGACTGTCATCTGCAGATGCGCGTTGCGGACCCGCATCTGCTTATGCCGAGTCGGCCCAGCCGACCGCGATCGACTGCAGCGCCAATTCGGCAGTCTAACATCATTCCGTCCCCTCTTGGGCTGGTCCATCCTGTCGAGCAGCATGCACAGTTGCTTCCGATCGATCATGTTCGAGTCCACCCACCAGCATCTCTTCGACCGATCCGTTGCAGATCCAGTCGACAATGCGCTGTACCGCTTGGCGGCGACCCGCTCGCGCGGCTCGGCCCATCGCCTGCTCCAGGCACGCGATTGAGGGCTGCTCTGATACCGTGGCTGGGGCGCCGCCTATCGCCCGCGTCGATGATCCGGGCGTAGCGCGACATGCACACAGCAACGGGTCGAAGCATCCGGAACGCTTCCTTCGATAGATTCAGGAGTAAACAAACAAGGAGGAATGACAATGCCGATGCTGATGCCGCCGGCGCAATATGACCACCCGCCCAAGATCCCGGTGATTGAGCGCGTGGTCCCGTGGAACGAGCTGCAGCAGTTCTGCCGCGCTGGTATCGAAGCGCAGAAGGTTCGAACCGCGACGGGCTACGGCGTATGGGGATGCTCGGTAGTGAAGGATGGCAAGTGTTACATCGCGCGGATCGACAACCCCGGGGTGAGGCGTCACGAGCTGGCGCATTGCAATGGTTGGCCGAAGGATCATCCCGGCGGCTGGTATGACGAGCCGCTTCATTAGCGCTACAACGGTTGGCCGCACCCCGGAATAATTCGGCGCGATCTGAGCGCTTCTCGAACTGACCGAGAATAGTCAATTTCCGCGGGCAACCGTCGCACGCGTCATGCCTCGCCAACGTCGAACAACGTCGTCCGGCACCCGGCCGGACCAACCGATTATCCTGGCATTGAGAAAACGTCCCGCGGCGTGCTGAGGATTGAGCGGTCGCGGGGTCGACATAATGCCTTGACGGCGCTACCGGGGTCTCGTCAGGGCTTCAACCCATCACCTACGAACTGGACGCGCATAGCCTTCGAAGTGATGTGGCCGAGTGTCAGGTCGGTATTGGTCGAAATCTCCGGAATCCCTCTGCAGAAGGCATCCTCCGCGTGGGGCGGAAAAAGCAAGGTTGCCACGATGAATCCCCTAATCTAAAGAGCCATCGAGAACCCCCGATATCTCGACGCCCCTTTGGGGACCTATTCAGCGTGCAGGCGTTCTCGCCTGCCAGATTCGTCGCGGTCCCGCGGTCGAGCACGCAGGCCACCCTCCTTTGCCGCCGTTTTCGTCCCCGGATCAACCGCTCCAATATTGCGGTGGTAGGCCAGGGTGGCGCGACATCGAGCAGCGAAACGTTCAGACTCCAGAGGCGATGCAGGCATGCTCATGCAGCCCCCGCGTATTCTCGGCGGAGTGCGGTGTTGCCGCGGGTTGCTAAAGTTGGGCCAGTCGCAACGCTTCCGCCCATTCCCAGAGCCGGTTCAGGCTGTGGAACAGCTCTGCGTGCAACCGCAGTCGCACGGCGCCGTTGGCGTCGGTGATGCCCGCCGCGCCAAGCAACTCCCCGCCGCGCAGCCGCAGGCCCGGATAGTAGACGGAGAGGCAGGCCAGGTCGTAGACCGGGTCGGCGAGTTGCGCATATTCCCAGTCCACCAGCATGGGGACTGGCCCGATGATATTGCTGGCATTGAGGTCGCCGTGGGTCGTCACCGGCGTGGCCGCGAAGGCGGCGCAATCCACCGCGAGCTGCCGGGTACGCGCGACCAGAGCGTCGACCTGGGCGGCCGCGGTCGGTTCGCGCTCGAGGAGGGCGTGTGCCTGCCCTGTCGCGATCGATACCGGATCGAATGCCGCAAGGCCCCTGGGGGGCGATATTGCGTGCAAGCGCCGGAGGCGGGCGCCCAGGGTGCGCAGGCCTCCGGCGGCTTGCAGCTGCATGGGAGTCCACATGCCGCCCTCGATGTAGTCCATGAGGATCCAGCGGCCGTCTGGCGCGGCGTCGAGCACCGCCGGCGCCACGCCCGCGGCAGCCGCAGCGCAGTGGCAGGCCACCTCGCGCAGCGAGTCCGCTCCAGGTCGCGGCCCATCCCAGATTCGCTGCCGTAACACGAAACGACCCACGCGCGTATCGATGCGTAGGTTGCGATTTACGCTGCGGCCGCCAAGCAGCAGCTGGACGCTCAAGGGCGCTTCACCCTGGGCGCAACCCGGAATGCGCCGCAACAGCGACGCAGGGATCATTGAGCGCTCAGACGCCGGTATGTCTTCAACCATTCAATGAAACCTGCAGCGGCAATTACGAGATAGACCAGGAACAGAAACGCCGTGAAAACCAGTCCCTGCGCGGCATACAGCCAGGCCAGCACCGCATCGATCACGATCCAGTACAGCCAGTTCTCAAGTTTGGCGCGGGCGGTGAGCCAGCTGGCGAACAGGCTCAGCACCGTGGTCGACGCATCCATATACGGTGAAACCGCCTGCGTCTGCCCGGCAAGGAAACGCGCGATGGCAGCAGCCGTCAGCAGCGAGGTGGCAATACCGGCGACGTGGCCGCGCCACGACAGCAGCGACACCCGCGTGGTAACCTCGCGCGACCAGCGCACGAAGCCATAGACGGCGACGCCGACGTACCAGGCCTGCAGCAGCGACTGCATCGGCAAGCGCGCGCGCGCAGACAGCCAGACGTAAATGAGCGAACTGAGGCCGCCCGCAACCCAGCACCAGCGGCTGCGAGGCACGGCCAGTACCACGTAGACGAGGCCCGAGAGCACGGCCAGTGCTTCCAGCGGCGATGTCGCCAGCAGACCCGCCCATAGTGGTGCCATCAGCCCGTCGGGCATTGGCCGACTCCGTGGTCAGAAACTCGAACAGCGCATCCATTTCGCCCTCGCAGGCGTCGTTCTGGTCTTCTTCGGCCGCGGGAACATAGCCGTCACGTGCGTTTTCGCAAAGACCGGTCGTCTACGATAGTCCCCGGAGCTCGCCGAAGCAGTATTGGCTGCGGGCGCGATCACAGCGGTTTCGAGCAGTTGCAACGATCGAGCGCGCCACCGGAATTTTTACATGCCGCGCCAGCCCCCACCCCGCGTCAACATCGGTTCGAAGGTGGTCCTCGACAATAACGAATTTCGTTAGCGGACCTCGCTCGGCGATTGTTTTCCCGCCTGGGCAAGTCCAAGGCAGCGATTCCCGCTCGGCGTCCGGGTGATCGACCCCAAACCGCCGTCGCGATAGCAATCGGCGCGAGTGTCCTCCGCCATCTCGAGCCGAGCGGGACTTCAACGATAATCAAGGCATCTTCGAAGAAGGGCTCGAGGTGATCCAAAAGCTGTGGGCCGCGGACGGCCGCAGCTCACACCGCGGCATACACTACCAGTTCGACGACGTACGGATTACGCCCAAACCGCTCCAAAACCCGGTGCCGGTCTACATCGCGTCATTCTCTAAGCCATCGATTGAACTGGCCGCCCGCCTCGGCTGCGGGCTGGTCGTGGCACCCTTCGCTGCCGCCATGAGCTATGGGGGTCTGCGGCAAGTTGCCGATCTCTATAATGAGGCTTGTGGCAAACACCGCAGGAAACCCGGCCGCCTCATCTGCAGCTACTTCGTCCATTTTTACGATAACAAGGGTCAAGAGGACGCCGCCCGCGCCCGACAGATCCGTTACTACAAGGAGTGCGTAATCCCGGCGCTGCCTGGGGATCCCAGGAACGCCCCACCGAGCTACACCTATTTTTTATCGATATGGTGGAACGGCTGCAGAAGGTCCAGCCCGCGCAGCTCACGGAAAATTCGGTACTGCTCGGCAATTCACATGGTATCACCGATACGCTGAAGGGGGTGGAAGCCGCGGGGTTCGCCGAGGTCATTCTCTATTTCAATGTCGGCATGAAGCCGCACCAGCAAGTTAAGGAGGAGATGGACCGCTTCATGCGTGAAGTCGCAATCAGTTTCGACGGGAAGCATAGACTGCGGCGCGGTGCGTAATTGTCATTCCAGCTTCGGGTGATGGCGGCCAGCGTCATATGACAAATGGCACGGAGAAAATCCGCGATGAGCATTCAACAGAATATCGACCGAATCCAGACGACTCACATCGGTAGCCTCCCCCGACCGCATACCCTGCTCGATCTGATGAAGGCGAAGTACAGCGATCAGCCGTATGATCGAAATGCGTATGATGCAATCCTCAGAAGATCAGTGGCGGAGGCCGTCCGCAAGCAAGCCGAGTGCGGGATCGACATCGTTACTGACGGGGAATTCTCGAAGCCCGGTTTTTTCGCCTACATCCGAGAGCGCCTCGAGGGGTTCGAAGCCAGGCCAGACGTCAAGCTAAAGGTATTCCCACAAGAGGTCTCCGCGTTTCCGGAGTATTATGCGGAGTACTTCAAATCTGCCATGCTTGGCGACGCAATCGTCAAACTCGACCCCGCGGTCTGCGTGGGCCCCGTGAAATTTCGCGGCGAACGGTTCGTTGAGACGGATATCGCAAACGTGAAAGAGGCGGCCAAGGCTGCGGGTATCCCC
>JASHYD010001082.1 GCA_030043175.1 Xanthobacteraceae bacterium
ATGGCGAACTTCACTGCCTGCAGCTCGCCCATGCCTATGATCTGGCGAGCGGCTGGACAAAACGGCGGCTGCCGCCGCTGCTGGCACAGGTTTTGACTTCCGTTCCGGCCTCTCGCGCAAGCGAAGGAGGGTAGGAGGCATCGCCTCCCACCTGGACTATTCATGCGTTGTGCTTGAAAGCTCGGCGTCGCGGGGACAAGCCCGGCGATGAGGCTGTGCGTATTATTTGGAGAAACCGCATGAGCGCCCCCCCAGTGCGCCGCAAGGACAAGCTGATGACCGATCAGCAGGCAATGGAATTTCTGGCGCGCGGCTTCTGCGGGCGGATCGCGAGCGTCAGCGCGGACGGTTGGCCCTATTGCGTGCCGCTCCTTTATGTATGGACCGATGGTGAGGTGCTCATCCACAATCCATCAGCGCGCGGCCACCTCCGCGCCAACGTGGAGCATAGCCAGCGGGTTTGCTTCGAGGTCGACGAAGCCGGCGAGGTGTTCGACTATGGCCGCTTCGAGTGCGACACGTCGGTCTCCTACCGCAGCGTGATCGTATTCGGCACCATTCGGATTGTCGAAGGCGAACGGGCTAAGCAACGCTTCTTTGACGCGCTGATGGCGAAATACGGCAGACCGGACTCAGGTCGGCCAAAGCACTTTTACCCGCGACTGGACGAGGTCACGCTCTACGCCATCGCGCTGGAGCGGATCACCGGCAAGGAAACACCGCTGCCTGCCGTCTCCGAGCAGTGGCCCGCCAAGGATCGCACGAAATCGCCCAACGCCCGGCTGTGAACCGGTTTGAGGCGGGCTCTTGCGCCGCGTAGCCCAAGACGACCTTGCCGGCACCCGATGCGGATCGAGGTCACGCTAAGCAATGTTTCTTTGACGCGCCAGATGCCGAAATACGGGCCGAACTCAGGTCGGCCATTACCGCGCGACTGGACGAGGTCACGCTCTATGCCATCGCGCCTTAGCTTAGCCAACGCAAACGGGCTCCCGCCCGGTCCTGAGATGGCTTTCATTTACTTGCGAGGTCGCTATCCGCATTCGCAGCGGCCGCGCCGTAAAGATAGCGTAAGAGATTGATCTTGTCGTCGCGCGGCAGGTCGAGGACCGCCTTGTAAAACGCAATCACCAGCGCACAATAGGGCGCGAACTCCGCAGGCTCAAGCTTAGGGCGCCCTAGCAGGTCAACCTTGACCGACTGCGTGCGCAGCCCGGTGAAGATTGTTTCGAGAAGCGGGCGCGCTTCTTCTGCCGGCATAGGCGCAACCGCTGTGTGCGGGTTGGTGCTGGCAATGCGCTCGAGAACCGACATGTCGCGGACAAACTCAACCGGAAGCTCCTTGGCGAGATTGCTGGTCAGCTTCGCCCCCTTGCTTTCGTCGCTCAGGGCGACGCAGCTCTCCGGATTTGAGGTCTGCATGCCTTGCATGTAGGCGAGAGACGTCTCGGTGATCTCGAGCAGCACATCGCCCGATGAAATGGCAAGCAAGTGCTTGACGCTCTTGCGCAGCGCGGACCGCGCGAGCGACATCACCTCATCGTCCCGGGCGTTCTTTGCGCTGTCGGCATAGCGCTTCTTGAAACGTTCGAAAGCCGCCGGATCATTGCGTTGAAGTGCGACAACCGCAGGCAAGCTCGCCACCGTGGCAGGGAGATTCTCGACGGAGGCCATGAGTGCAGAGCTTGCCGCCGCGGAGGTGGCTTTTATCGGCTTTGGGTCGGTTGACTGCCGCAACCCAGGCCAAAGCACGATCCAGCTGGCGCACAGCAAAAGGATGGCCAAGAGCCCGCCAGCCGCCCGTTTGTAAAAGCTGCGGCCCCTTCCTGCGGGGGGCGTTTCGTCGGCCGTTTCGGTGCGAGCCGCCGGTCGAACTACCGCGACATCGCGACCCGCTCCATCGAGGTCAGTGGTTTTCGGGGTCCCTTTTCGTCCAAATCGGGACGACGCTCCAATCTTGCGGTCTTGAGCGGGACGCTCGGCGAGCATTCGCCACTCATCCGCAAAGATGTGCTCCGTGGGGTCTTCGGACGACGGCGGCCCCCCGCGCAGCGTGACGACATCAGGCGCCGGTCGCATACCGGCGCGCCGCGGCGCATAGAGCAATGCCTCCTCGGTTGGAGAGCCCAGCCGCTCGTCCGTCCACTCCGCGTCATCGGGGGCGAGCGGGGCCTCGTTCAGCAGCCCCGGGACCTGCCGGGCCGGATGCCATTTTTGCCAGCCGCGCCGCCACACATTGGTCTCGGCCGTAATGACACCCTGCTTCGCCGCCTTGGTAAGAGCAGAGAAGGGAAAGGGCCCATGGCGCTTTCCGTTGAGCAAAACGAACCAGTGCTGACCGGCCAACCGCGTGTTCATCCCGGCAACGCTTCCCCCGAAAGGCGACCGCCATTCCTGCTCTCGCGTTGGCACGCAACGCCGCCGAAAATAAGTCCGCCGGTCCCGACAGTGAGCGCGAAAAGAACGTTCTTTTCTTTGTAACAGATTATTACCGGAAATTACGCGGATGCAAAGGCCTTTGGCTTGATGCGCCCTCGCAAGAATCCGGCCGCCGGTCAGTCATTCGGTTGACCTTTCAACGACCTACCCGCGTGCCGCAAGCATCTGCCGTCATGCAGCCTTGGCTTGTCCGGCGATAGCGACAAGTCGGCGCAGGATTGCGGTCACACCCTTGAGACGGTCCTGCGGCGTCTGCCACGCATCGAACAGCACGAGCTTCATGTCAGGTCGCACTTTGGCATCCCGACCTTGTTGGTGGATGAAAGCAATCAATCCTTCCGGATTGGCAAAGCGGTCGTCGCGGAACGAGATCACCGCGCCCTTTGGGCCGGCCTCGATCTTTGCCACGTTCGCGCGGCGGCAAAGCGTCTTGAGCACCACCGTGGCGAGCAGATGATTCACTTCGTCGGGCAGCGGACCGAATCGGTCCACCATCTCGGCTCCGAACGACTCGATGTCGCGCTCGTCGTCCATCTCGGCGAGCCGCCGGTAGAGGCTCAGGCGAACCGGAAGGTCCGCCACATAATCCTCCGGGATGAGCACGGGCGTTCCGATCGTGATCTGCGGCGACCAGCGGTCGGCCGCCGGCTCGGCGATGCCGGCCTTGAGACTCGCCACCGCCTCCTCAAGCATCTGCTGATAAAGCTCGAAGCCAACCTCTTTGATGTGGCCGGACTGCTCCTCACCGAGCAGATTGCCGGCGCCGCGAATGTCAAGGTCATGGGAGGCGAGCTGGAAGCCTGCCCCAAGGGTGTCGAGCGATTGCAGCACCTTGAGCCGGCGTTCCGCCTGCGCGGTGAGCTTGCGGCCGACCGGCAAGGTGAAGAGCGCGTAGGCGCGCGTTTTCGAGCGCCCGACTCGGCCGCGCAGCTGGTAGAGCTGGGCCAGCCCGAACATATCAGCGCGGTGAACGATCAGCGTATTAGCGGTCGGAATATCGAGGCCGGACTCGATGATGGTGGTGGAAAGGAGAACATCGTACTTGCCGTCGTAGAAGGCCGACATGACGTCTTCCAGCACGGTCGGCGGCATCTGGCCGTGGGCGACGGCAACCCGGGCCTCGGGCACGTTCTTGTCGAGGAAGTCCTTGGCTTCGGCAAGGTTGTCGATGCGCGGACAGACATAGAAGGACTGGCCGCCCCGGTAGCGCTCGCGCAGCAGCGCCTCCCGCACGATCAGCGGATCGAACGGCGACACGGAAGTGCGCACAGCCAGGCGATCGACTGGCGGCGACGCGATGATTGAGAGTTCCCGCACCCCGGTGAGCGCGAGCTGCAAGGTGCGGGGGATCGGAGTCGCGGTCAACGTCAATACGTGCACCTCGGCGCGCAGCGCTTTGAGGCGTTCCTTGTGGCCAACGCCGAAATGCTGCTCCTCGTCCACCACCAAAAGTCCGAGATCGCGGAATTTGACGGCCTTGCCAAGCAACGCATGGGTACCAATGACAATGTCGATCGTGCCGGCGGCGAGTCCCTCGCGCACCTTCACCAGCGCCGCGTTGCCGACGAGGCGTGAGGCATGTGCGACATGAACCGGCAGACCGCGAAAGCGCTCGGAGAAGGTCTTGAAGTGCTGGCGGGCGAGCAACGTGGTCGGCACCACCACCGCCACCTGTTTGCCGGCCATGGCGGTGACGAATGCAGCGCGCAGCGCGACCTCGGTTTTGCCGAAGCCGACGTCGCCGCAAACCAGCCGGTCCATCGGCCGACCGGAGGCGAGATCGTCGAGCGCGGCATCGATGGCGGCGCGCTGGTCGTCGGTCTCTTCATACGGAAACTCGGCGCAGAACTCGTCGTAAAGGCCCTGCGCCGCCGTGAGCTGCGGCGCCTCCCGCAGGTGGCGCTCGGCCGCGATCTTGATGAGCTCGCTCGCCATTTCGCGGATGCGGCTCTTCATACGCGCCTTGCGAGCCTGCCAGGCGGCGCCGCCGAGCCTGTCTAACTCGACCGCAACTTCCTCGGACCCGTAGCGCGACAAGAGCTCGATGTTCTCGACCGGCAGGAACAGCTTGTCGTTGCCGGCGTAGTGAATTTCGAGGCAGTCATGCGGCGCGCCGGCGGCCTC
>JASHYD010001083.1 GCA_030043175.1 Xanthobacteraceae bacterium
CATGACGCCGACCAGCGAGGCCAATGCCGCGCCGGCGACGATGCCGAGCAGCACCGCGACGTTGGCGATGAACCCGTTGCCCCAGCGGATCAGGGCGAGGATCACGACAAGAACGAACAGTGCTATGCCAAGGCCCTGCAGCTGGCCGTAGCCCGGATTGGGGAAGGCACCCGCCACCCCGTCCACCACCTTGGCGAGGGTCGGCAGGCCGCCGCCGGCCCAGTTGATGCCGATGCGCATCAGGGAAACGCCGATCACCAGGATAATGGTACCGGTGACGACGGGTGGAAAAAGCGGCAACAGTCTGCTCATAAAAGGAGCAGCCACCAGCGCGAATAAGCCCGCCCCGATCACCGACCCATAGATTCCCAGAAGGCCTACATCTGGGGCTGCCGCCATGGACAGCATCGGGCCAACTGAGGCGAACGTTACCCCCATCATCACCGGGAGGCGGATACCCACTGCGGGGAAACCGATGCTTTGCACGAGAGTCGCAACACCGCACGCGAACAGATCGGCGCTGATCAGGAAGGCCACCTCCTCCGGAGACATTTTGAGCGCGCGGCCGACAATCAGCGGCACCGCAACCGCGCCCGCATACATCACCAGCACATGCTGGAGCCCGAGAGTGAGGAGCTTGGGAACCGGCAGGAACTGATCGACCGGATGAACTTCGCTTTGCATATATCCGCCGTGAACGACACGCTCGATAAGAGATGTGCACTCAAGAAATATGCCAAGCTTTCGCGGCGGCATCCCGGTCGCCGGCCACACGTATGGCGAGTGGCGCTGGTGTCCGCTCGGTGGCAGCCGAGGTCTTGGACTGGTCACCGTGATGACCGGCCATTCAATCCCGCAAGGGGGTTTTTGTCAGAACCGCTAAGCGCCTCGGGCCATCCGAAGAAGCGTATCGCGCAGAATTTGCGCTGCGAGACCCGTATCCTGCGCCGTCACGGTCTCCAACGGACTGTGGCTGACGCCGCCGTTGCCGCAACGCACGAAAAGCATTCCGATATCCGTGAAGCCGTGGAACATTGCGGCATCGTGGCCGGCGCCGCTGAGGAGCCGTTTTACCGGCAGGTCTGCTTTGCGTACGCTCGCTGCAAGGATCTCCTGCAGATGGGGAGCGCAAGGAACGGCCTTTGCGCGCAGCAATTCGTGGACACTCAGCCGCACACCCCGCCGTGCAGCGATCGCTTCTGCCTCGGCGAGGACATCTGCCAGCGCCCGCGCGAGCGTGCCGTCATCCGCGGCGCGAAGATCCAGCGACAGCTCGCAGCGCTCGGCAATCACATTGACGGCGCCATGAGGGATCTCAAAGCGGCCTACCGTCGCAACGACACCCGGCTGTGTGCGGGCGCGCCGCTCAACGCACAGCGCGATTTCGGCGGCAGCCAGCAACGCATCGTGACGAGCGTCCATCGGCACCGTGCCGGCATGCCCCGCCTTGCCCTCGATCGCGAGCGCATAGCGGACCGCACCTGCGATCGCGGTGACAATGCCGACCGGAACGTTCTCGTTGAGGAGAACCGGTCCCTGTTCGATGTGGACTTCAAGATAGGCGACGACATCCTCGGGTCTGCGCGCCATGGATTGCAGCCGGCCTATGTCGTTCCCGGCAGCAGCGATGACGTCACCGAGCCGCTGGCCGCTGCTGTCGCGCACGCTCAGGGCTGATGCGTCGAGCTTGCCAACAACGGCGCGGCTGCCAAGAAAGGGCGTTCCGAAACGAACACCCTCCTCCTCCGAGAAGCCGATCAACTCAATGGCGAACGGCAGCAGGGTTCCTCGCAAGCTTTCCAATACAACGAGGGCGCACAGGATTCCCAACCGGCCATCGTATTTTCCGGCGTTACGCACCGTGTCATAATGTGATCCGAGGATCACTGTGCGAGCACCGGGTCGGCAGCCCGCAATTCGCCCCACGACGTTTCCGATGGGATCAATTTCGCTGGCGAGCCCTGCGCCAGCAAACCAGTCCCTCAGCTGTCGCGCAACGGCGCGATGGGCACTGGAAAAGAACGTGCAGCTCAACTCCTCGGCCGACTCCGACCACCGGGCGAGAATATCGGCAAGATCGAGGATGCGTTGACCCAACTCAAGCCGGTCGTCAACCGCAGCGGAACCGTTCAGCATGAGTCGTTCATGATTTTGATGCTTAGGCACTCTACAGCGTGTTGCGGTCATGTTGAACCACTACAAATTGCCGATTTGATCGGCGGTAGATGGCATGGTTTTTGAGAGCGTGCGATCATCCGCTGAGGAAGGTTCAGTGCGGTCCGAAATTTACCTCCACGAAGATACATCTCGCTCCGGCTCGGTTATCGCGACCGGCGCATTTGCTATCCTTGTTGCTCCATTCATGAGCACACGCCTGCTT
Source organism: Xanthobacteraceae bacterium (assembly GCA_030043175.1). The sequence continues at coordinate 2,381 of JASHYD010001083.1, forward strand.
GTATTCCCGCCAGTCATGAGGAGCAGCCGATGATGTGGGATTCGATCATCACAGACTGCGCCAGTCTAATCTTTCGCTGGCTGCACGTCGTGTCTGCAATCGGCTGGATCGGCAGCTCGTTCTATTTCATCCATCTCGATCTCAGCTTGCAAAGCGGCAAAGGCCTGCCTGACGGCGTCGCCGGTGAAGCTTGGCAGGTCCACGGCGGGGGCTTCTATCGAATCATGAAATTCCTGGTGGCGCCCAAAGCTATGCCCGACAAGCTGACGTGGTTCAAATGGGAAGCCTACGCGACCTGGCTGTCGGGCTTCATGCTCGTTGTGATCGTTTACTATCTTGATGCCGACCTGTTTCTTGTCGACAAATCCGTTCTCGATCTGAGCCCGGCACAGGCCGCTCTGTTCAGTCTGGTGAGCCTTGCGCTTGCATGGCTCCTTTATGAAGGCGCCTGCCGGACGCGCATTGCCGAGCACGAACTTGCCTTTGTCATCGGCTGCTATGTTTTTCTGGTCGGCCTGACTTATGCGTTCACCCATGTTCTGAGCGGGCGCGGGGCATTCAACCAGATCGGCGCCATCATCGGCACCATCATGGTGGCGAATGTGTTTCTGGTGATCATTCCCAATCAAAAGAAAACGGTGGCGGCGTTGCTGGCCGGTCAGCCGCCCGATCCGCAACTCGGCAAGGTTGGCAAGCAGCGGTCGGTTCACAACAATTATCTGACCTTGCCGGTGATCGTGCTGATGATCAGCAATCATTATCCGCTGCTGTTCGCCACGCGTTACAACTGGCTGATTGTTGCGATTGTCCTTGCCCTGGGTCCGATCATTCGACACTTCTTTAATTCGCGGCATGCCGGCCTGGGTTCGCCGTGGTGGGTGTGGGGCGTCGCCGCCGCTGGGATGGCGGCGATTGCGTTCCTGGCGGGAGCGGGGGTGCGCGAGAGGGGCGCGGCGCAACTGTCCGGGGCTAGTTTTGCTCAGGTCGAACGGATCGTCAGTACCCGGTGCAGCATGTGCCACGCCGCTCAGCCGGTGTGGCCCGCTTTGGTGACGGCGCCGAAGGCGGTACGTCTCGATGCAGCCGATCACATCCGCCGCAACGCCCGATTAATCGGGCGCAATGCCGTGTGGTCGAACGCCATGCCGCCGGGTAACATCACGGAGATGACACGTACGGAGCGCGCGACCATTGCGGCCTGGCTCGCGGCGGGTGCACCGTCAAGATAGCCCTTCGGGCCATTGGGATTATCCCACCGCACCCTCGAGAAAACGGATCGCGGCGCACCGTCAGACCTTATGCGCGCAGCCTTGGCCTTCGAGCAGTTTTGCGAGAGCCGGTGAGAGACCAACAGTCCTTAGCCTCGGCAATGTTGTCCTGACGTCGCCGCCGCGATCATCTGGAGCAAGCGCCGCACGCGCTCCGGCCTCGACTGAGCAGATGACTGGAACCGGAACCTCTCCCTGCACCGCGGCGGCGAGACCGCAGAGCCCGGCGCCGCCCAGTATCACTGAGTCTGCCTGGCTCTCATTGACGCAGCCATTGCACGCTTCAACGAGCCGATCCACGGCTGAAGCAGGATCATGAGCGACGGCGTCCCCCGCCTGGTCGATCGTGCGAATGGCTGCAAGCCGGTGGGAGAGACCGGACGCGACGACCATTTCCTGTAGCATCGGTTCCCAGGCCGGCCCTGCGGTGACGATCGCAAAGCGAGGGCCGAGACCGCAAGCGGCCCGCACGGAAGCTTCGGCCATAGCAACGACCGGTGCAGGAGAAACCTCTCTGAGCGCCGCAAGCCCTGGGTCTCCAAAGCAGGCGAGAAATACCACGTCGCAATCCGACACATGTTCCGCCAGAGCGTCGAGTGCCGCATGGCCGGCAATCGCGGCTGCGGCGCGGCTCGCAATGTAGGGAGAACCAAAGCGAGCCGTCGCCGCGAAGACGGTGACGCCCGACCCGGCGATTTCACGCGTCCGCGCCGCGAGGATTTCAGTGACCCACTCAGACGTGTTGGGGTTTATGACCAGTATGCGCATGAAGCTAAGCCATCGATCGGCGGCGGAGAGTCCGCATCAGGCCTAATGCCGAAAAGATGACGAGGAAAGAGACGCCGGTCGTCACTGTGCCGAGCGCGTAGATTTGTGGGTTGGTCACGGTGGTTGTCAGGCCCTCCAGCTCGAGCGGCAGCGTGTTGAGATCGCCCATGGCCTGGCTCGATCTCGCGACTTCGTCCCACGACAGCGTGAATCCGAAAAGTCCGATGCCGATTACGCTTGGGGCGATGATCGGCAGCACAACGTGAGCGAAGCTCTGCCACGGCGTCGCCCCGAGGTCCCGCGCCGCTTCTTCATAACGACGATCGAAGCGGTTGAAGATCGCGAATGTAATCAACAGGCCGAACGGCAGCGTCCAGGTGAGCTGGGCACCGAGGCCGGAGCTGTAGATGTCCATTGCGGTGGTGTAGTTTTCGGTGACGTAGGTCCACCCGAACGTCTCGGCCATCAACTTGACCGCATCGTCGATGAGGCGGAATTCAAGGCCGATGCCGAGAGACACCACGATCGAGGGCACGATCAGGCTTGCCACCACAATGTAGAAAAGCAGGTTTGATCCGCGAAAAGGCTTGCGATACGCAAGTCCCGCAGATAGCGATAACACGATCGTCAAGACCATCACGACCAGACCGAGCCGAAGCGAGCGCCGGAAGGCGGCCCAGATGTCGACGACGCCCAGGCCTTCCCAAAGCTTTTCGAACCAATGCACGGAAACTCCGTTCATCGGAAACGTAAGACCGCCGCCGGGGCCCTGGAAGGACAAGATAAGGATCGTGACCATCGGTCCGTAGAGGAACAGCACGAACAGGCCGAAAAGCGTCGCCAGCAGGTAGAACGAGGGAGAACGGCCATCGCGCATCAGTCACAACTCCTTGCGAACATCGACGAGCCGGTTCAGGGTCCAGATGATGAGCAGGACAAGAACAAGCAGGATGACGGAATTCGCTGCCGCCGGCGGAAACTGCAACGCCGTCATCTGCGTGTTGATCACTTTGCCGACGGAGGCAATCTGCTGGCCGCCCATCACGCCGACGGTGACAAAATCGCCCATCACGATCGTGATCACGAAAATCGAACCGATAACGATGCCGGGCTTGGACAACGGAATGACGACGTTCCATACCGTTTGCACGCCGGAAGCGCCGGCATCATAGGAAGCTTCGAGCAGTGCCCGGTCAATGCGCATCATCGAGTTGAAGATCGGAACGACCATGAATAGGGCATAGAGGTGAACAAGGGAGAGAATGACGGAAGCGTCGGAGTAGATGAGCCATTCGATCGGTTCGCGAATGATGTTGAGCTTGAGCAGGGCCGAGTTGATGAGCCCGTTGCGTCCAAGCAGCGGAATCCACGAGATGGTCCGGATGACGTTGGAGGTCCAGAATGGAATGGTGCAGACCAGAAACAGCATGATCTGCATGTGCGCTGATCGGACCTTGAACGCGAGAAAATAGGCGATGAAGAATCCGATGACGAGGGTGATGAGCCAGACGGCCGCACAGAACTTCAGCGTCGACAGGTAGGTCTTGAGGGTAACGCATAGATCGGGAAGGCGCGCAACACAGCCTTCGAAGATTTCCATATAGCTGCGCACAGTGAATGCCGGCAGGATCTCATATTCATTGTAGTCCCAGAAGCTCACCATAAAGGTGAGTGCGAGCGGTACGACAAAGAAGATGACAAAAACCGCGGCAAACGGTGCAACCTGCAGCCATGCCGGCGCAGCGCCAGACAGTAATGGCGACGATCGACGCTGCGCTCCGGCTGGCGCTTTCATTTCAGCAACCGTCACCGAGAGCGCTCAGGCGGCGATGAATTCATTCCATTTCTTGGTCAGGTAGTCATTTTCGTCCATGACCGAATTCCAGCACGCAACCGCGCCCATCCTCTCCTCGTAAGAGCCGCCGTCGCGCACCGTGCCGGCCTTCTCCAAGAGAGTGCCATCGGGCGCCTTGATGTCCTTCTCGGCCGGCTTGCCTTCCATCCAGTACGCCCACTCGTACGGTTCCATCTTGGCCTTCGCGGTCTCGAGAACGGCGGAGTAATAGCCCTGGCGGTTGAGATAGGCACCGGCCCAGCCGTCCAGGAACCAGTTGATGAACTCGTAGGCGAGGTCGGTCTTGCGCGCCGACAGCGTCCGCGGAATGCCGAAGCCCGCGGCCCAGGCGCGATATCCCTCCTTCAAATGTTGATAGATGCAGGCGATCCCCTTCGAACGGACGGCCGTGACGGCGGGCGACCACATCGACTGAATAACGACTTCACCTGAAGCCATGAGATTGACGCTCTCGTTGAAGTCCTTCCAGAACGCCCGGAACTGGCCAGCCTTTTTGGCTTCGGTCAGGATTTTCATGGTCAGGTCGATCTCGGCCCGGGTCTGGTTGCCCTTGTCGCCGTACTGGTGTTCCCCCAGTGCTTCGACCACCATGGCCGCGTCCATAATTCCGATCGACGGAACATCAAGAATTGACGTTTTGCCTTTGAACTGCGGATTGAGAAGCTCCTTCCAGCTTTCGATCGGACGCTTAATTAGGTCGGGCCGAATGCCCAGCGTATCAGCGTTGTAGACCGTCGGTATCAGCGTGATCCACTGGGTGGGCGAGGATGCAAACGTCCGGGCGCGCTGCCCCTCCAGATAGAACACCTTCTTGGGCGCTGTGCCCTGATCGCCGATCTTTTTGCCGTTCGGCAATTCGCCTTTGGTGAGGATCCGCGTGATCCTGTCGGCATGCTTGATGCGCCGTGCGTCCATCCCGACCAGATTGCCCGAGGGGATGACCTTTTTCAGCGAGAAATACTCTTCATCGACGATGTCGAACGAATTGGGTTGAGTAATGATGCGCCTGGTCACATCGTCGGTGGTTAGAGGTATATATTCGATGGCAATACCTGTGTCTTCCTTCACCTTCCTAGCGATGTCGGCAGATTGATTGACTGCGGTCCCGAGATAGCGCAGGACCTTCGGTTCCTGCGCATGAACGGCCGGGAAGCCGGTGATCCCCCGCGTCGCCGTCGCGACGCCGGCCGCACAAGCCGCCCCTTTGAGTACTGAGCGCCGCGAGACGCGGCCCGACAACTTCGACGACTTCGACATGCCTCTCTCCCGATTATGATCTCTTCCACTGCGGAATTTTCCGTCCAGGGGATTTCTCGCTTCACCCCATCGTCACGCGGCCTCAGCCAATCTGTGCCCGTCGTGATCGCTCCAATCGACCGCGACTTGTTGGCCCGGGTGTACCGGCGCCAAATCGAACTCGGATTCGTTTAATCGGGCTGTCAGCTCGCCTGCGCCACGCGCCGCCAGGAGCACCTGCACATGCGTACCCTGGTACTCGACAACCCGCACCACCGCCGCCAACCGCTGGTGTCCGCTCGGACGCAGCCGCAGCCGATCGGCCCTGACGGCAATTTTGCCGTTCTCGGTCGCGATCACATTGTGACCACCCATGAACTGAGCGACGAACGGCGTTCGCGGAGCGTTGAAAACGCTGCGCGGCGTGCCGGCCTGCTCTATGCGACCGTGGTTCATCACGACGATGAGGTCTGCGAGCGCCATCGCTTCATCCTGGCTGTGCGTCACATGGAGGAAGCAGATGGCCAATTCCTTTTGCAGGCGCTTGAGCTCGGTGCGCACTTTGAGGCGCAGAAACGGATCGAGGGCAGAAAGTGGCTCATCGAGCAAAAGGATTTGAGGCTGCGTGATGAGCGCCCGTGCGAGCGCGACCCGCTGCTGCTGACCGCCGGAGAGCTGCGAAGGAAGGCGCTCCGCGAACTCCGCCATATCGACGAGTTTGAGCATTTCGATCGCCGAACCGCGCCGTTTCATTCTCGCAACGCCGCGCATTTTCAGCGAGAACGCGACATTGTCGAGCGCGTTGAGATGGGGAAACAGCGCGTAGTTCTGGAACATCATCGCGGTGCCGCGCTTGGCCGGCGGCAAGTCGGTGACGTTACGCCCGCCGATGATGATGTCGCCGGACGAGGGCGTCTCGTGGCCAGCGACCAGGCGCAGTGTCGAAGTCTTGCCGCAGCCGGAAGGGCCCAGCAGACAGCAGTAGCTGTTCGCCGGAACCTTGAGATCAAGGCGGTCCACCGCCACGGTCGAGCCGTAGAGCTTCGTCAGGAACGCGATTTCGAGGCCTGATCCGATCATGTGCATCCACACCAGCCGTGGGAGCGGCGTAGCAAGCGATGTGCCAATCCAATTTGCGCGGGATTGAACGGCCTACTCACCGTTCATCGTCCGTCGGGGCTACGCGGTCACGTCTCACATGCTCGTGACCGAACGGTTCGGTTATTGATTTCCAACCTGCCCTGTCTATGTCAAGGTCGTTGACCGAACCGTTCGGTTATTCGGTAAGATCGAAAACGCAAGGGAGATTGCTCATGAAAACCGCTCTATTCCTCTCGGCCTTTGCGGCCAGTCTTGCGTTGGCCTCAACGACAAGCTTCGCCCAGAACTATGCCGCCTATTCCCAGTCTGTGGGCGATGCAGCCGTGACGGCCGCCGCGCCCTACGCTGGATCGTACGGCCGCTTGATGCGGTCTCACGTGAGCTACGGCAGCCGCGTGACCGCGCCGGCAAGCAGCGCGACGCCTGCGGCCGCGATGTTTGGGCCGGCGCCGGCGCAAGAGCATTAAGCGCCGCCATGATCGAACAGTGCAGGGAGAATCATGCACCCGGCAGAATGCCGGGTGCCGGTTTGTGTGACCGCCCCGGCCATCAGTTCCCGGGCATTTTGTCGTCCACACCCTTCACGTAGAAATTCATGCTGAGGATTTGGCTGTCATCGAGGTTCTTGCCATTCTTGCATTCCACTGCCTTGCCGTCCTGCGCGATCACCGGGCACTTGAACGGGTGCAAGGTGCCGGCGACGATCGCGGCCTCGGTGTCTTGCGCCATCTTTTTTACGTCGTCGGGCATATTGGTATAGGGCGCCATCACGACGAGTTTCGA
>JASHYD010001084.1 GCA_030043175.1 Xanthobacteraceae bacterium
GCCGGCGAATTGTTCGGGCCGGGCCAGCCGCTCGACGCCGCCAAATACTTCCTCATCGTCCCCGACGCGCTCGGCTCAGGCAAATCTTCTAGGCCATCGAATGGGCTGCGCATGGCCTTCCCGAAATTCAGCTATGAAGATCAGGTGCGGGCGCAATATCTCCTGCTGACCGAGCATCTCGGCGTCAAGCATCTCAAGCTTATCATCGGGCAGTCGATGGGCGGTATGCATGCCTGGATGTGGGGTGAGATGTATCCCGACTTCATGGATATACTCGTGCCCATGGGCTCGCAACCCGTCGCCATGTCGGGACGCAACTGGGTTCTACGCCGCATGCTGATCGACGCGATCAAGGCCGATCCCGCCTGGAGCAACGGCAACTACATTGAAGAGCCGCCGACCTTCAAATACATCGCAACCTTCTTCAGCCTCGCGACGGCAGGCGGCACGCAGTCGTTCTTCCGTCGGGCGCCGACGCGTGCATTGGCCGACGAGCTTGTCGAGCAGCGCCTCACGGCAAAGTTCACTGCTGACGCTAACGACTACATCTACGCCTATGACGCGGCGCGTGACTATGACCCATCGCCGGGGCTGGAGACCATCAAGGCCCGCGTGCTGGCGATCAACGCCGCTGACGACGAGCGTAACCCGGTCGAGCTTGGAATCGTCGCACGCGAGATCAAGCGCGTGAAGAACGGCACCTATTACCAGATTCCGGCCTCCCCGGAGACTAACGGCCACGGCACCTCGGGTGAGGCGAAATGGTGGAAGCACCTGTTGTCGGAGATGCTGATCGACGCAAAGCCCGAGCAATAACGCCGCTCCGCGCGCTCATCGAGTGCTGGTAAGCGCTAAGTGCCCCCTCCCGCGCGGTTTGGTCCAAAGGCGGTTCTCACCACATTTTTCAGGGCATACCGCGGGCAACAAAAACGAGGCGAGATGCGAAACACTCAGATGGGAAAATGCCTTCTATTATTCAGCCTACTCGTTATGAGCGGCATGTCAACGCGCCAAGCGCTGGCGCAAGCCGTTGTGTTTTTGAAATGCACTTATTTTAACGGACGTGTTGAAAGAGTTAAGATTGATGCAAATGCGAAAAAGGCCGCCTTCCTAAATGGTGGCACTTTTGCGCTTGAAGTATCGGAAGGTTTTTATGCTTTGACAATCGAATTTGATTTCGGGGCGAGCGGGGGAGGCGTTGTGGACGTTGAGACAAAGATCGATCGCCGATCACACCAGCTAACGAGTAGGATAGTACGGACAAATAAAAGCGGCTATTTTGCACAGTACCCGCTGGGCGGGACATGTTCGGAAGATCGGCCGTGGCCCGGAACTTTATCCTAGATAGAACCTCCGTCTAACGGGAAAAGCGCACTCCTCGGCAGCGTCCGTACAGTGCAGTGGCTGATGGCTTAGACACCGAACGTGGCGGAACACGAGGCCGATCTCGACCCAGGGACCGGTCGTCGGCCGCCACGCAATGCAATGAGCTCTGTTAGCACGATCACTGGTCACCCCATGGAAAAGCTGCCAAATTTAAAGTCGGCAGCCCTGCCCACCAGAAGGATCAGCACGCCAGGGTGCGCACAATCCAGTTGGCTCGTTCAGCCACGCCCACTTTGGGCAGCACCCGGATGTCGTACCCCAGAGCAGGATAAACGTCGATCAGGCGATTGTATTCCGCGACCGCCTCAGTGAAACCATGCCGTCGCTCCTGGTCTAATGTGTAGATTTCTGGCCACGGCGGCGCGAGGAACACGCGTTTGTTGTAGCGATAGGCCGACCCGAGGCTCTCGACGACTGGCTCGCCGGTCAGATACTCGAGCGCGGCGGCAGCATCAATCAAGCCTCTGTCGAAAAAGACCCAGCGCGCGGAAGCGATGGCTCGGTCGGCGAGTGACACCTCTATCGCACGCCGGGCAAAAGCGACTGGGTCTATCCAAGGCAATGCCCTGCCATCGCGCTTGATTTCCTCCGTAACGATCCGCCGACCTGGTTCCTCGACCGTGGCAAAGCCGAGTTGTTCAAGCTCTGCCAACAACGTCGACTTACCGCCGCCGGAACAGCCTGAAATCGTGACAAAGTTCTCCATAGGGATGACCCGACCTTCTCAAAGCCAAAACTTCGCCTCGCGGCGAACGCACCAGGAGATACAAGCCGACGCCGGCGGACATACCGCCCCGTCCGCCGCTGATCCAGCGCTTGGGCCAATCCTCCGGACGTTTCGGGCGCCACCGTCAGGAGAGGTCCACCGCGAAACGCTTGAGATCGGTGAGCGAGCAGTGGTTGAGGGCGCCTTCGTGCGTGGCCCGCAAGACCACGCGGGGCGCTTGGCCCGCCTCGAGTGCTTCCTGCCACCGAGGTGCACACAGGCACCAACGGTCGCCGGGCCTCAGGCCGGGAAAGCCGAATTCCGGCATTGGTGTCGACAGATCATTGCCGCGGGACTTGGAAAACTCGAGAAACGCAGCAGTCATGACGGCGCAAACGGTGTGACTCCCAATGTCCTCTCGGCTGGTGTCACAGCAGCCGTCTCGAAAGAACCCCGTCATGGGTGTTAAGGAGCAGACTTCGAGCCGATCGCCGAGGACATTCCGGGGTGCACTCGGCCGACCGCCCCCACTTCCGCTGTCATCTCTCAACATTGCCGTCTCCCGTGTCGTTGCCACACCCTAGAAGGCCGGCCGACTGTCGCAGGTAAGCTCTGCGCGATCAACTTCATGCTCGGTAGGTCGGTCCCGCGAACGTGCATTTTTTCGATATCGCAACTTACCAGGCCCCCGACGTCAGCTCCGCGTCATGGGCCAGCGTTGCGACTGCGTTAGTACGACGATCGATGTCCCCAGAGAGCTGCCGACTCTGGGACACGCCCAAAGTCGGCGGGCTAGGTGGAAAACATGGCAGGCCCTTCCGGAGGCCCGCAAAAATGGTTTAAACTTGAAAACGGAGCTTGCTCACGGGACCCGCGCAAGCCTTGTCAATTACCGACAGGCGTGTGGGCAACGGCATTTTAGATTCCGTCCGATCCGAGCGAGCCTGCGAGCGCCTAATGATTTCGCAACGACGAAAGGTGGGGTTAGCATGAACAGGCACTGCAATTTCCTTGGATTCGTCGCGTTGGCGTTGCTGGCCGCGACGCCCACCCTGGCACAAGCGCCGCCCGTCGGCCAGGCCAGCGCGGCAACAAGCGCCACCGCATCGATCCCGGACTTTTCCGGGATGTGGAATCATCCTGCATTTCCCTGGTTCGAGCCGCCGGCCTCCGGTCCCGGACCGGTGACGAACAGGATACGCTGGCCCCGGGTGTTGGGTTCGCTGGTAGAGGCCGGCACATTGGCACTGCCTCCAATTAACGGCGGGGACGGCATCAGCGACTATGACCGGCTGGTCGGGGACTACACCAATCCGATCTTGCAGCCCTGGGCGGCGGAAGTCGTAAAGAAGTTCGGCGAAATGTCGCTCGCGGGCATCACCTATGGGAATCCGTCCAACCAGTGCTGGCCCGAACCGCCGCCGTTTATCTACAAGCAAGCCCTCGTGCTGATCCTGCAGCAGCCGGACACCATCACGATGGTCTACAGCGGGAACATGGACGTGCGGCACGTGCGCATGAACCAGCCTCACAAATACGCGCCGGCCTTGTACGGAGATTCAGTCGGCCATTACGAGGGCGACACGCTGGTGATCGACACCATCGGCATCAGGACTGACCGACCGTATGCCATGATCGACCTGTTCGGCACGCCATATACAAAAGATCTCCATATGGTCGAACGCTATCGGTTGCGCGCTTACGACGACGTGAAGGACGCAATCGAGCGAAACATAAAGGAGAATTGGCTGTTTGCCGGCGATGTTTTCAGTGGCCATCGCGGCAAGTTCTTGCAACTGGAGCTGACGATCGAGGATAAGGGTGTATTCACGACGCCGTGGACCTCGACGCTTACTTACGTACCGGGACCCAGCACGTGGCCAGAGGTTGTTTGCGCTGAAAACCCCCATCAATATTATTACGACGGCAGCGATACCAACGTTCCGCACGCTGATAAACCGGACTTCTGAGGGTGATGATCGGGATGATCGTAGCATCGGCTCTGGGTCCCGCCATCACGATGCACAATCGCAGACAGCCGCAAGTGGGAGGTTTCATTGAGAGCGTATCGCCATGTCGCGACTGTCACAGCCGTCCTCACAACGATCGTTACCGTCAATGCGGCATGCTCGGAGGCAATTGCGATGTCGCTGGGCTTCTCATGGACCGGTGTTGCGCGTTGCTCGTCAAGCCCGCCAGCATTCACGCTCTCGGACGTGCCCCCGGGCACTATTCGACTGACCTTCAACATGGTTGATCTTAATCTGCTGTCCTACCCGCATGGCGGAGGCACAGTATCGTATCAAGGAAGTAGTCAAATCGCCGCAGGAAGCTTCTCCTATAAGGGTCCTTGCCCGCCCGAACGTCAGCGGCACAATTATCGGTGGACAGTGAAGGCTCTCGATACCGGAGGTAAGACGCTCGCCACGGCTACCGCCGCAAGCCCGTTCCCACCACGTTGATGAGCCCGGTGTTCTGAAGTGAGGCCTGCAGTATGACTTGCCGCTGCGTGGATCGCTGTCAGGTCAGGAATTGAGTTTGTGCATTTTCGATGCACGCGTTAGTGCTTTCGGTGTCTTTATGTATTAGGGGGCGGCGCAATCACGCATGAATATTGCCCGGTGATCTCAACGCGCTTCCGACCAAGATGCCGACCAGTTCGGCTTGGCGCGAAACCCCTGTTTTGCTGAAGACAGACTTTAGTTGCTGCCTCACTGTTCCAACTGCAAGACGAGCCTCGTGCGCCAAGTCATCGACAGTCTTGCCGGCCGCGATACCGCAGGCGATCCGGGCCTCCGCCGGGGTGAGATCGAACAGGCCCCGAACGACTTGCGTGGAAGCGATCTCCGGATGCGCTACTGCCGTAATCACCAGCATGCAGGACGCAGCCGCGAATATGTCATTTGCCGTGCCTTGCACTGGAACGACGTGAACGATGGATGCTGGCTGCTCCGGCGTAGCCGCCATTGGAATCGAACGCACCTGTTCACCCGAGTGACTGTGCAGCTGCAACAATGATTGCCCCAGCATCGCATCTGCTCGGCGGTCTACCAAGCCAATCCGTGACTGACGGTCCTGTAAGACTTGCGGGATGAGCTTCTCCAGAAGTTTATTCGCAGCCAAAAGCCGGTTCGACCGCGAAACAACCGCGGCCGGAAGACCAATGAGTCCCAGCGCCTCGGCAGCGCTACGCGCCCTATCCAACCCTAGTCTGCCTGATATCAACGCCGCGCGAGCGAGATGGGCACGCAATGGATCGAGCGCAGTTACTGTCTCTGCACTGAAAGGCCCGTCCATGAACCGACGCTCCCAACTGAAGACGACGAGATCATCGGTTGGCGCTTGGACCACGGTTCCGGTGCACCAGCCTATCCCCTTGTTGCGCAAGTATGCGTAAACAGGATCCCGATCCATCTCCTCCGGGGTGAACAGGTCATGATCCCGAACAAACCCCGCATGGTTTTTGGCAAGGGCGCGCTGAGGGCGCGGGTTCTGGGTGGCAAACCCATCCTCAACGAAATCCGCATACAGCTGCCCTATGATCGAGGACCCGACCCAGTTCGTATGTTGCGAATTAGCCGTGAACAGCAGCCCGCCAACGGAGCCGACCCGACGAGCGACATCGTCGAGCACTGTGTGCCAAAGCTCGGGAACAACGGCGGCCTCATATACCCTGTCGATGAGGTCTTCAGTGATCAGCGCCATGGCCCGGCGCATGATCATTATCGCGTTTGCGCGTTGGAGCGGTCCTAACTGTCTCCGAGCTCTCGGCACTCTTATCGAGGACCGACGGCCACCTCGCAGGCACCGCAGCCGCTTCGCGGACCGCCTCCATTGAGGCAACAAACGGGCCGATTGTCGGCGCGTCTAAAGCGGCGCTTCCAACCCTCGGCCGGATTGCTGGCGAATGCATGGACTCCTCAGTGGACTTCGGTTGCATGGCCCCCACACAAAAGACATTCGCGAATATTGAAGAATCCTATCCCATTTGGGAGTAGACTGTATCGGGCCGGCGACCAAATATGTGTCAACGTTGAGACAAATTTGGCGCGATCTTTTGTCGATCCTTCAACTTTCGGTCACTACGTTGCCATTGGTGAGGCGCGACAAGATACAACTATAGATCACCGTCCAATCCGCTCTCCATTATGAGAGCAAGGTCCCGGTCTCTCGTCCCAATTGCCGCGGGAGATCGGGACCAACATTCGCCGAATAAGCGAGGCGAGAGTCGCTTCCAGTTGGGGCGACCTCCGTCACGAGAATGGCGGGATCATATGGCTGCAAGCGTCGCCGGTCGACGAAAGTCCTGCATACTTGATCACTTCCCGTCGTTCAACTTTTTCACGAATTCATCAGGCTGCTTACCACAACCGGATCACGGCTGGGACGCAGTCTGCTACGCTCTGACGGTGCCCGATGTATCGCATTCACTAAACCAGGTGCAGCAGTGTGCTTGGTTTTGCGATGGCAACGGCATGGAATGAATGAATCATTTTGACGAGGCCCTAAGGGATTCTTACGCCTTCGGCGAGCGTCCTTGAGAGCATCAGCCATTCTCACTTCGCTGTCAGCGCGGTACCGCGCGGCTTCGGCGCCGAGCATGCCGCTCTATCGGCGCCTGCAAAAGAACGCGCAGCTACTTCGAAAAGCCGCTTTATGGCAGTATCGAAAACATCCGCACAGCAAATAATCGAGGAGGTATGGGATATGCCTAAGCGATTCACTTCCGTGGCGAGCGCTTCAGGAACGGCGCTCGCGTTGCTCTGTCTGACGACTCTCCCCATCACAGGACAGGTGCCGAACAGCGCGGCACAGCCTGATCTGCCCCGCACACCGGATGGGCATCCGGACCTCCAGGGCACCTACGACCTGGCGACGATGACGCCGCTGGAGCGGTGGCCGGGGGATCCGCCGTTCCTCACCAAGGAAACAGCCGAAGCTCTGCAGAGAGCCGAGGCACAGCGCAGGGCCAAAAGCACCGGAGGCGACGAGCCCTTGTCGCCGGATCGCCCGCCGCCGCCGGTCGGCGGCGACACCAGCCAACCCCAATCGTTCTTTGAAGTCGTGGAGAGGCGCGGGGGCGGCGCTGTCGGCTTCTATAATCGTTTCTGGCTCAACCAGGGCTCGGCCTACACCGAAGTCGGTGGGCAGATTCGAACATCTATCGTCGTTGACCCACCCGATGGCCAGGTGCCTCCCTACAATGAGGGCGCAAGCAAGCGCATCGCGGCGGCCCGGGCGACGCTAACCTCCACTGCTCAAGAACGCCAGGATGGCACAGCACAGCCGCCCGGTGCCCACGATAATCCGGAGCAGAGGCCGCTGAGCGAGCGCTGCCTGCTCGGGTTCGGTTCCACATCCGGGCCGCCGGCGCTGCCGGACTATTTCTACAACGATCTGCATCAAATCGTGCAAACCCCGGATGCGATTCTGATTCTCGCTGAGATGATTCACGACGCCCGCATCGTGCGGATGAACGCACAGCATCTTCCCAAAACTATTCGCCGCTGGATGGGCGATTCGGTGGGGCATTGGGAGGGAGATACGCTTGTTGTCGATACGACCAATTTCAACGACCAAACCCGGTTTCGTGGATCGGCCGAAAACCTCCACGTCGTAGAGCGCTTCACGCGCGCCGACGCCAACACGCTGCTGTATCGCTTCACGATCGAAGACCCGGACACGTGGGACCGGCCCTGGAGCGGTGAGTACACCTGGCCCGCGACGGATAAGCCGATTTACGAATATGCGTGCCACGAGGGCAACTACGCGCTCGGCAGTGTGTTACGGGGCGCCCGGCGACAGGAGGCTGAGGCGCAAGCCAAAAAGCGCTGACAGCTCCCTCTTCGAGCGCGTTGGGATGAGGTCGGATTATGTCTCGCCGTCACGCGTCGCGGGCATGCACGTCTTTCTATAGCGATTTCGAAGTTACGTTCTTGCAGGTTGCGTTGCCGAGCAGCAAAGC
>JASHYD010001085.1 GCA_030043175.1 Xanthobacteraceae bacterium
GCGCAATACCCTGATTCCACGGCCCGGCCAGCCGGGCGACGAAACTTGGGCTGGCTCGCCCTATGAATCTCGCTGGATGACCGGCGTGTGGGGACAACTCACCTACGACCCGGAACTTGACATGTTGTACTATGGCTCTTCCGGCGTCGGGCCCGCCTCCGAGACCCAGCGCAACATGCCGGGCGCCACCATGGCCGGAACCGTCACGCGCTTCGGCGTCAAGCCCAAGACTGGCGAGGTCGTGTGGCGGCACCAGGTGCTGCCGCGCGACAACTGGGACCAGGAATGCACCTTTGAGATGATGGTGATCAACACGCCGGTCAATCCGGAAGCAAGCGCTGCCGGCATGTTATCGATCAATCCGGACGCCAGGCGGGGTCCACGCAAGACGCTCACCGGCATACCGTGCAAGACCGGCATTGCCTGGAGTTTCGATGCCGCCAATGGCGAGTTTTTGTGGGCGAAGCAGACGGTCGAACAGAACCTCGTCCAGAAGATCGACCCCAAGGGCCTCGTCACTGTCAACGAGGACATCGTCCTCAAGGAGCCGGGCAAGACCTATCACATGTGCCCGACCTTTACGGGGGGACGCGACTGGCCGAGCGGCGCGTATAATCCCAAGACCAACGTGATGTTCATCCCGTTGCAGAACCTGTGCTATGATACCACGCCGCGCGCCGACCGCGATCCGGCGCCGCAGTTCGTCTACAACGTGGACAACGTGCCACGCATCGCACCCGGCAAGGACAAGGTCGGCCGCATCGACGCGATCGCGGTCGACACCGGAAAGACACTGTGGACCTGGGAGACGCGCGTCTCGACGTTCTCGCCGATCCTCGCGACAGCCAGCGGCCTCGTTTTCAACGGCGGGATGGACCGCTATCTGCGCGCCCACGATGCCGATGACGGCAAGATTCTCTGGCAGACTCGGCTGGCTTCGCAGGCGCTGGGCTTTACGGTCACCTATGCGGTGAACGGCCGGCAGTACATCGCCATCGCGGCGGGCGGCGGTTCGAATGCGGCGGCTCTGCGCGTCACACCTGAGGCTGACGCGACCACCGGCGGCAACGCCGTCTACGTATTCGCGCTGCCACAATAACGAGCTCGAGAATAACCGCGTGGATCGGAGTAGAGCGGTCCACGCTCGCCTAACAAAGCCCCATTTCGCCGCGGAATTGCGCGGACTGACAGTCGCGCTTGGTTAGCACGACGTGCCAACGCAGGAAGAGGCGGCGCGAAGAATGCAATATGTTCCAGAAGAGTAATGAACGGGAGGAGATAGTGAGGTCTTCAGGCAGACAATTGATTTTGAGTGCCGCGCTGCTGGTCGCGCTGTGCGCGAGCGGCCAGGCGCAAAACCCACCTGCCCCGGCGGCCGGACGCGCCGTCCGGGACTTTGTCCCGATTACCGACGAGGCTACGCGCGCTCCCAAGCCCGAAAACTGGATGATGATGCGCGGCAATTATCAAGGCTGGGGATACAGCACGCTCGACCAGATCAACAAATCAAACGTCAAGGGCCTGCAACTCGTTTGGGCTCGCGTTATGGAGCCCGGCATCAATGAGGCGACCCCGCTCGTTTATAATGGTGTCATGTATCTCGGTAATCCGGGAGACGTGATTCAGGCGATCGACGCCACCAATGGCGACCTTATCTGGGAATACAGGCGCCCGCTCCCTGAAGTTTCATCGATCCACGCCATTCATGGCCAGCGCAAACGCAGCATCGCGCTCTATGGCGACCGCGTCTACTTCGTAAGCTGGGACAATTACGTCGTCGCGCTCGATGCGCGGACCGGACAGCTCGCTTGGCAGACCAACCGCGGCGGCGACTACTACGTGAGCAACTCCACCGGGCCAATCGTCGTGAACGGCATAGTGCTTGCGGGCAGCACCTGCCAGGTGGCGGGCTTCGGTTGCTACGTGACGGCCAACGACGCCAAGACCGGCGAGGAATTGTGGCGCAACACCATGATCCCGCGGCCCGGCGAACCTGGCGACGAGACCTGGGCGGGCTCGCCTTTCGAGTCGCGCTGGATGACCGGCGTGTGGGGGCAGCTCACCTATGATCCGGACCTCGACATGCTGTTCTACGGCTCCTCGGGCGTCGGTCCCGCCTCCGAGACGCAGCGCAACATGCCGGGCGCGACCATGGCCGGCACCGATACGCGCTACGCCGTCAAACCAAAGACCGGCCAGATCGTGTGGCGGCATCAGGTGTTGCCACGTGACAACTGGGATCAGGAATGCACCTTTGAGATGATGGTCATCAACACGCCGGTCAATCCGGACGCGAACGCCGCCGGCATGCTGTCGATCAATCCAGACGCCAAGCGGGGTCCACGCAAGACGCTCACCGGCATACCGTGCAAGACCGGCATTGCCTGGAGCTTCGATGCCGCCAATGGCGAGTTTTTGTGGGCGAAGCAGACGGTCGAACAGAACCTCGTCCAGAAGATCGACCCCAAGGGCCTCGTCACTGTCAACGAGGACATCGTCCTCAAGGAGCCGGGCAAGACCTATCACATGTGCCCGACCTTTACGGGCGGGCGCGACTGGCCGAGCGGTGCCTATAATCCCAAGACCAACGTGATGTTCATTCCGTTGCAGAACCTGTGCTTTGATACCACACCGCGGGCCGATCGCGATCCGGCGCCGCAGTTCGTCTACAACGTCACGAGCGTCGCCCGCTTGGCGCCCGGCAAGGATAAGGCCGGCCGCATCGATGCGATTTCGGTCGAGTCAGGCAAGACACTGTGGAGCTATGAGAACCGCGTGACCAACTTCTCGCCCGTGCTTGCCACTGCCGGAGGCCTCGTGTTCAACGGTGGAATGGACCGCTATCTGCGCGCCCACGATGATGCTGACGGCAAGGTTCTGTGGCAGACCCGCCTTGCCTCCCAGGCGTTGGGCTTTACCGTCACGTATGCGGTAAATGGCCGGCAATATGTTGCGATCGCGGCTGGCGGGGGCTCCAATCCCGGCGCGCTGCGCGTCACTCCCGACGCTGACGCGACCACCGGCGGCAATGCCGTCTACGTGTTCGCGCTGCCACAATAGGCGGCGCCAGCGCCGGTGACCTTGATCGGTCACCGGCCTGTTTTGGCAATGCGGCCTCCGTTCGGCCGACATACTCGAATCGAAATGAGCGACACATGACGGCGGGAATACTGGAAGCGTCGCGGAGTGTGCGGCAGGTGGCCACCTCCGTTATCGTGACGCTGCTGCTCGGGGCGGTCTCCTCGATTATCGCGGCACAGGTTCTCTCCCAGGAGGCCGATGACCTGCCGCCGCGCGACGTCTACCATGAGCGAGGCCGCAGCAGCGGCGACAAAATCGCATTCTGCGTCAATCCCGCTTCCATGATGGCACCGTTCGAAATGGCGCTCGCCCGCGAAATCGCCGCGCGCCTGCTGGTGACGCCGAATGTGATCGAGGTCAAAACCTGGCATCCCACCGAGCCGCTCGATTATCGCCTACCGCTCGCCTATGACGAGCTTTACATCGAATTTGCCGAGCGGTGCGACGGCTTCATGGGGATGACTCTGGCTCCGGGCTATCCTGCGTGGCTTATCGTCACCCGGCCCTACGTCACCACGCGCACCGTGCTGGCCGCCACCTCCGCGGACTATCACAAGCTCGC
The DNA here is from genome assembly GCA_030043175.1 of Xanthobacteraceae bacterium. Next base: position 3,644 of record JASHYD010001085.1, read on the forward strand.
CGATGTCCCGGCCAGTCGCTCGCTGGGCACCCGCATGCTAGGCATTGTCGACAATCAATTGATCCTTTATCTCCAATCCCTGCCAGAGAAGAGTAGATGGCGGCGGATTCCCTATTTCAACAACAAGCTGCTCCTCGACCGTCTGCTTGATCGCACCGTGGCGGCCGCCTTCGTATGGGAGCCGGCGCTCTACCGCGCGACCAACGGCGCGCCGGAAGCCGCCGGCATTCATCTGATCCCGGCGCCGTTCGAACTCCAGCCGACGGAGCTTGGCGTCGGCCTGCGGTCGAACGATTCCTTTCTGTCGGCTACGCTGGGTCAGGCGATCGATTCGCTGCGCGCCGACGGCACCATCGATCAGCTGATGGTCGAGAACATGCTCGCCGCAAAGCCCGGCGCCGGCCCTGGCGCCAACAAATAGCCGATGGTGTCCGTGACTGCCCGATTTGGAACCGCGATGGCATTGCGAGGTGGCGCGACACGACTGCCGGCGCTGCGCGCTTGCCTGCACGCTGCAAGGCGGCGCTGGCGAATCGGCGCGCTGGTCACATGCGCCATCTGGAGCATGGTCGCTGCGCTGACGGTCACGTGCCTGCAGTCCGTAACAGTATTGCTGCTACGAGGGGCGGCGGTTTCGGGCTTTTGGGCGCCGGGATCAGGGGTCCTAGAACCTGCCCTTGGGATGTCCGCCGTGGCCTTCGTGGTCGGCTGTCTCGTCCTCTGCCGGCGCACGCCCGATCTTGAGAATTTTGC
>JASHYD010001086.1 GCA_030043175.1 Xanthobacteraceae bacterium
CTCAGTGCGGTGGATCATCACGTCCGAAACGGTTAAGTCGCGGAGGTTGAGAAGTCCACCCAACATGTCGCGATCCTGCTTCTCAAAGCTGCCCTCCTGGTGCAACAGATCGACCGCGCCGCGCAGGCGCTCGTGGCCGGGCAGGAGCGGCTCGCCGGGGGCCACGCCGGCAATCGCCAGCAGCCGCCGCACGAGCCAGTCCGCCGCGTCGAGTACGGGCCCGAGAATCCGTACGACGCGGTCCAGCGGCCGTGCGATCGATATTGCATAGCGGTCGGGCGCGGCGATCGCGGCCGTCTTCGGCAGCATTTCGCAGAACAGGATCACCAGCACCGTCATGCCGATGGTCGCGTAGAGGACGCCGATGTCGCCGAACCACTCTTGCAGCAGGGCGGTGGCGAGTGCGGACGATACGATGGTCGCAACGTTGTTGCCGATCAGCAGCGCACCGATCAGCCGTTGCCGTTCGCTCAGAAGCAGGGTGACGATCGTGGCGTCGGGGTTGCCGTCCTTGGCGAGCCGCAGCATCGTACCGCGCGAAGACGCCGTCATGGCGGTTTCGCTTCCCGAGAAAAAAAACGACAAGAACAGAAAGAACAGAACCGCCAGAACGATCAGCCAGTCCGAGAGCATCATTGTCCGTTCAGTTTTTCGGTGAGAAACGCGCGCACCAGCGCGGGATCGACATCGTTCGACATATAGGCAGCCCCGATATCCCGTAGAAGGACGAAGGTGAGCTTGCCGTGCCGCACCTTCTTGTCCTGCGCGATCAGTTCCATCAGCCGATCCGCGTCAGGCGCGCCGCCCGCGACCTCAGCCAGCCTGACCGGCAGGCCGGCGCTCGAAAGGTGACGGGTCGCTCGTGCGGCCTGCTGCGGCGCCAGCACCCCAAGGCGGACGGAGAACTCGGCCGCAAGCGCCGTGCCGAGCGCGACGGCCTCGCCATGGAAAAGCCGATCGGAAAATCCTGCGGCCGCTTCCAATGCGTGCCCGAAGGTATGGCCAAGGTTGAGCAGGGCACGGTCACCGGTCTCGCGCTCGTCGCGGGCGACGATTGCGGCTTTCATTCGGCAGCTCGTGGCGATCGCGTGCTCGCGCGCCGCGCCGCCCGCGAACAGTTCGCCCGCGTTCGCTTCGAGCCACGCGAAAAAACCGGCATCGCCGAGCAACCCGTATTTGACGATCTCGGCGTAACCGGCGCGAAACTGACGCGGCGGCAAACTATCAAGCACCGAGGTGTCGGCCACCACCAGGATGGGCTGGTGAAACGCACCGACGAGGTTCTTGCCGTGGCGCGAGTTGATCCCCGTCTTGCCGCCGACCGCGGAATCGACCTGCGCCAGCAATGTGGTCGGCACCTGGATGTAGTCGAGCCCGCGCCGTACGGTAGCGGCCGCAAAGCCCGCGAGGTCGCCGATCACGCCGCCCCCGAGCGCCACCACGAGATCGCCTCGCTCGACCCTCGCGGCGATCATGGCCTCGCACACGCGTTCGAAGCCTGCAAAGCTCTTCGTGGCCTCTCCGGCCTCAACAATGATGCGATGTGTCGTCAGCCCGCCGGCCGCAAGGGCGGCTTCGGCGGCTTTAAGGTGGAGGCGCGCGACGGTAACGTCGGTCACGATCGCGGCCTTCGCGGCCGGCTTGAGCGCTGCGGCTCGCGCCCCCAGGGTCGCGATCTCGTTGCGCCCTATCACGATTTGATAGCTGCGCTCGTCAAGATCAACGTTGACGATCGTGGGATCGCTCGATCGCAGCGGCGCGGTCACGGTTGCTCCTTTCGGCAGCAGCAATCGTCACTGCCCAGCTTGCTGCGCAACGCTGCAACAATCTCTTCGACGATCACGTCGTGGGGAACATCCCGCGACACGACCACGACGTTGGCCTCGCCATAGACAGGATTGCGCGCCGCGAGAAGACTGGCCAGCGTCGCGGTCGGGTCGGCGGTCTTGAGTAACGGCCGGTCATTGCGCCGCCGCAGCCGTCGCGACAGCACGTCGATCTCGGCCTTCAACCAGACCGAAATGCCCTTCTCATGAATGTGGGCACGCGTTTGCGGGTTGATGAAGGCGCCCCCGCCCGTTGCCAGCACCTGGGGGCCGTGGTCGAGCATCCGTGCAATCACGCGCGCCTCACCCGAGCGGAATGAAGGTTCTCCGTGAGCCGCGAAGATGTCGGCAATGGACATGCCGGCGGCTTCCTCGATCTCGGTATCCGCATCGGAAAATGGAACGCCGAGCCGCGCCGCGAGCCGCCGGCCAATCGAGGATTTGCCGGCCCCCATCATGCCGACCAGCACGATGGAGCGCCGCCCGAGCGCCGCCGCAAGTGACGCATCGTGCGGCGCGACACCCACGCGATGCGGCAGGTCGGTGCCGTTCATCGGATCTTCTCGCAATCGCTTAAACTCCCACAATCGATTGTGCGGCGCAATGTGACGCCATGGCCAGGTTCCTCGTCGGTCGGGCACGACGATCCGCTGTCCCGTTACCGGGCCGCACGTGTCTTTACAAAACTTTACCCGACGGACAAATCCCCGAAATTCGGCTCTCTCACATTTCGCGGTGGGGCGATCAGACCGGAAAGGAACGCCGAATGAGCACGAATGATCCGAAAAGCGAGACGCCGGATTCGGTTCCGCAAGGCGGACCCCCGCGGAGATTTACCTATGTGGCGGCCGCCCTTGTGACCGGGGTCGTCCTCGGGGCGTTCGCCGGTTCCTCGGTCGGCCAAGGATTAGGGCGCCGCGTGCTGGCCCATGTGCCGGGTATCGCGGCTTCCGCCGCACCGTTCGAGGACGGGTTTGCTCCGGGCTTCGCGGCCGACTGGCGCAGCGGCCTGTTTGATGGCGCGATCGAGGCGCTTGTGGAAGCTCACGCAGACCGCATGATCCGGCATTTGTCGATCGACATCGACGCGACAACCGACCAGCAGGAGAAGCTTCGGGCGATTGTGCGTGACGCCATAAAGGATTTGCTGCCAGTGCGCGAAAAGATGCAGGCTGCGCGGGAAACCGCGCAGAAACTCCTGACCGAACAGACGATCGACCGAGCCGCCATCGAAAAGTTCCGCACCGATCAGATCGCGACCCACGACGCAACCAGCAAGCGGCTCGTTGCGGCAGTGGCCGATGCTGCCGAGGTGCTCACGCCCGAACAGCGTCGCAAGGTCAACGGCATGTTGGCGTGGCGCGGCGGCCATTGGGGCAGCGGTCCCTGGTGGGGTTACCGCCGCCTCCTGATTTGGCACAACTGACGGCGCTGCCGCCATAGAGCTGTTAGGCATGGGCGGGTGAGCGAAGCGGAAAACCAATTTCGCGACGGATGACGGTGCCGGGACGGACCGTTCGGGTCGCAGCGCTGTGGCGGTTTGCGTCGCAGAAGGCCTCGCTGGAAACCTCACGGGTCGTGGCCGGGCTTGTCCCGGCCACCTCGGTTCTGCTTGTTTCTTGCTGTGAGTGTAGGATCGCCAGACAAGCTCGACAATGTAGAATGAAACCGTGACCGGCCGCATCCTGCTCATCGAAGATGATCGGCGCCTTGCCGAGATGGTGAAGAACTATCTCGGCGAGTTTGGATTCTCTGTGACCACCGCGCACAGCGGCGGAGCCGGCATTGCGCTCTATCGCCGGGAGGGATTCGACGCTCTGATCCTCGACCTGATGTTGCCGGACATTGACGGGCTTGAGGTCTGCCGGCAGGTCCGCGCCGACGGCAAGGCGCGAATCCTGATGCTGACGGCGCGCGGCGACGCCATGGACCGCATCATCGGGCTTGAGATGGGGGCTGACGACTATCTGGCCAAGCCGTTCGAGCCGCGCGAGCTGCTGGCACGCTTGCGCTCCATCTTGCGACGGGCGAACAGCGAGCAGACCGCGGAGCTCTTGCGCTTCGGTCGGCTGGAGATCGACGCCGGCGCCCGGCAGGTGCGCCTCGATGGCGAGGCTCGCAACGTGACGAGCTACCAGTTCGCGCTGCTGTTGGCGCTGGCGCAACATGCCGGCCGGGTGATGTCGCGGGAGGCGCTCATGGACCTTCTCAACAACGAGCGGTTCGAGGCTTTCGATCGGTCGATCGATGTGCATATCTCGCGCATTCGCGCCGCCATTGAGGACGATCCCAAGAGGCCGCGCCGCGTCATCACGGTGCGAAGCGCCGGTTACGTATTTGCCAAGGCGCAAGAATAGACATGCGACGCCTCTATCAAAAGATCTACCTGGTGTTCCTGGCGAGCCTGACTGCCGTCGTGGTGCTCAGCGGGGTGGCCTGGCGCATCGGGCAGGCGAACACCCCCCACAGCGAG
>JASHYD010001087.1 GCA_030043175.1 Xanthobacteraceae bacterium
GAGATCGACCGGCGTTCCCTTCGGGATGAGTCCGGTCGGGTTCAGCTTGAGGATCGAGTAGTAATTAATCACGTAATAACGGGGCTTCGTGGTGGCGGCTATCCCCGGCACAGAATACAGCTCGCGCATGTAATTCGAGAGACTGGGATAGTCAGCGATGCGCTTCTTGTTGCACTTGAAGATCGAGAAATAGGCGACATCGAAGCGCACGAGCGTGGGGTAGAGCCGCCAATCAGCTTCGGTCTGCCGGTTTCCCAACAGATAACGTCGCTGCGACAGCCGCGCGTCCAGATCATCGAGCGTGGCGAAAAGGCCGTCATAGGCCTCCTCATAGGCTGCCTGTGATTTGGCGAAGCCACAGCGATAGACCCCATTGTTGACGGTCCGGTAGATCCGCTCGTTAATCGCGTCGATCTCGGCGCGCAGCGCCGGCGGATAATAGTCGGTCGTCTCGCCCGTGAAGGCGTTGAACTCGGAGTTCAACATGCGGATGATTTCAGAGGATTCATTGTTGATGATCCGGCCGGCCTTCTTGTCCCACAATGCCGGCACGGTGACCTTGCCGCTATAGTTCGCATCGCTTGCAGAATAGGCTTCGTGCAAGTAGTGAAAGCCGTTCACGGTGTCGGGGGTGCAGTCCGGAAACCGCGGGTCGTTCTCGAAGCTCCAGCCCTGCTGCTTGAGGCCAGGCAGCGCATAAGCAACTGAGATCGCGCCGTCGAGCTTCTTGAGGGCACGATAAATCAGCGTACGATGAGCCCACGGGCAGCCGTGCGATACATAGAGATGATAACGGCCCGCTTCGGCCGGGAAGCCCGAGGAGCCGTCAGCGGTTACGCGCTCGCGGAACTGGCTTTCAACCCGCTGAAACTGGCCGCGTTCGCTGGTCTCCTGCGGAAGCTCGCCGTCAGTCCATCTGCCGTTGACCAATACACCCATCTTTTCCTCGACTTTCCTATGTCCAGCTACGCTATATGTTTCGTTTATTCGCTGCAGCCAGTCCAACTATAACTCGTTGCGTCGATATGGAACAATCGTAGGTGGGCCGCGCTCCATCCGGGCTGCCAAAGCGATGTAACAAAGACGGCCTCATATGCTGCTCGCACTTACCGGCGCCACCGGCTTTATCGGTCAATACCTGCTGCGGGAAATGCCAAAGCGTGGCCACCGCGTGCGCGCGCTGCTGCGCCGGCCCGTCTCGCTGCCGTCAGAGACTGCAAGCGCAGTGATTGGCGACCTCGCCAGGCCGCAAAACATGTCGGCGGCGCTTGCGGGAGTGGACGCGGTTGTCCATTCAGCCGGGCTCGCCCACGCGATGTCCGGCCTTCCCGAGGACGACTACCGGCTGCTCAACACAGAGGCGACCATCCGCCTTGCCCGTGCTGCGCGGCGAGCCGGGGCGAAGCGCTTCGTATTTCTCTCCTCGATCCGCGCCCAGTCGGGACCGACGGCCGATACGGTGTTGACAGAGGCGCTCGCACCGAGGCCGACGGATGCTTACGGCCGTTCCAAACTCGCGGCCGAACAGGGTCTCGCGGAACTCGACCTCGACTGGGTGTCGCTGCGGGCGGTACTGGTCTACGGGCCTGGGGTCAAGGGCAACATGGCGCAGTTGGTGAAACTCGCGCGATCGCCTTTCCCCTTGCCGCTCGCCAGCCTGACGGCGCGCCGTTCGCTGCTCGCGCTGGAAAACCTGTCAGCGGCAATCGACGCTGTACTTGAAGCGCCGGGAACGCTGCGGCGGGTCTTCATTGTGGCCGATCCGCAGGCGCTGACGATTGCGGAAATGATTGCGGCCTTGCGCGGCGGGCTCTCCCGCCGGCCGAACGTGTTTGCGCTCCCGCCCGCGCTCCTCGAATTGGCGCTCCGCGCCGCCCGACGGGAAGAGATATACCAGCGGCTATCCGGACCACTGATTGCCGATCCCGCGGCTTTGATGAGTCTGGGGTGGGCGCCGCGACTTGCCACGCGCGATGGACTTGCAATGCTGATGCGGGCGAGCGGGACGTAGAGCCATGAGCAAAGCGTCTATGATCGCCTGCGTGACACTGAGCGATTCACTTGTTTCTGGATGCGCAACAGCAACGCAGAGGATAGGACCATGCTTGACCGCACCACTGAGCCGAAAAAATATCAGACTTACATCAACGGCACATGGGTCGACGCTGCCTCGGGTAAGACGTTCCCGACATTTGATCCCTACACGGGCGAGCCGTGGGCGTTGATTCCGGAATGCGAGAAGGCTGACGTCGACATCGCAGTGGAGGCAGCCGCGCAAGCCTTCGAAGCCGGGCCCTGGTCCTCCCTCTCGCAGACCGCCCGCGGCAAGGCGTTGCGCCGCATCGCCGCCCTGATCGAGAAACACGCCGAGCATCTCGCAGAGATCGAAGTGCGTGACAATGGCAAGCTGATCTCGGAGATGGTGGCACAGACGCGCTATCTCCCCGAGTGGTTCTACTATTACGGCGGCCTCGCCGATAAAATTCAGGGCGCGGTGGTGCCGGTCGATCGTCCGGAGCACTTTAACTACACACTCCGCGAGCCCGTCGGCGTCTGCGCGTTCATCACGCCGTGGAATTCGCCCCTGATGCTCGCAGGCTGGAAGCTCGCCCCGGCGCTTGCCGCAGGCTGTACGGTCGTGATCAAGCCATCGGAGTACACCTCCGCGTCACTTATCGAGTTCATGCGCCTCGTGATCGCCGAGGCCAATATCCCACCAGGCGTCGTCAATGTGGTGACGGGCTATGGCGCCGGCGCCGGCGAGGCGCTCGTCACCCATCCAAAGGTCGCCAAGATTGCGTTTACGGGGGGCACTGCGACGGGCGCGCGCGTCAACGAACTGGCGTCGCGCTCGTTCAAGAAGGTCTCGCTCGAGCTAGGAGGCAAGTCGCCCAACATCGTGTTTGATGATTGTATCCTTGATGACGCCGTGAGCGGGGCGATCTCAGGCATCTTCGCCGCGACCGGGCAGACCTGCATCGCGGGGTCGCGACTTCTCGTGCAGGAGACAATCCACGACGTGTTCGTCGAAAAGCTCGTCGCCATGGCCAGGCAGGCCAGGCTTGGCGATCCGAGCAAGGCAGAGACCCAGGTCGGGCCGGTTACGACACCGCCCCAATATGAGAAAATCCTCGCCTATATCGACATTGCCAAGGCCGAGGGCGCGCGCTGCCTTCTCGGCGGCGGGCCGGCCACGAAGGAAGAGGGAGGAGGCCGCTATTTCGTCAAACCCACCATCTTTGCGGATGTCGATAACCGGATGCGGATCGCCCAGGAGGAGGTGTTCGGGCCGGTCCTCTCCGTCATCAAGTTCAAGGACGAGGATGATGCCGTGCGCATCGCCAACGACATCGCCTATGGGCTGGGCGCCGGCGTGTGGACGCAGTCGGTCAAGCGGGCGCACGCAATAGCGAAACGCATCAAGGCAGGTACCGTATGGGTCAATACCTACCGGGCGGTGAGTTTCCTGATGCCATTCGGCGGCTACAAGGCCTCGGGTCTGGGCCGCGAGAACGGCATGGAGGCGATCGAAGGCTATCTCCAGACCAAGAGCGTGTGGATCAACAACGGTCCTGGCGGTGGCAATCCGTTCATCATGAAGACTGCATCATGACGCCTCAGGCCGGCGAGGCAGAATAGGGCCGCGTGCTCATTCGCCTCGATGAGGGAGGTGCAAGAATTCGATGAGATGGCCTCGGGTCTTCAGCCGTCTGGTCGCTGCCGTCAACTCTCCCGCCTCCTTCGTGCCCGGGACGCTGGTCGAGCGCCGAGGAGCAGTTGCTACTACTTAGTTGCCGTCCGATACTGCCGCCATGGCAAAGCAGGCCGAAACGCGAAAGCCGACGACGAGGACCGTCAGCGATTGCCGCCAAGCAGATACGGCTTGGCACGGTTGAAACCGCCGACGAGCGCGAGGCAATTCAGAAGGCGGCCGAAGAGTTCAGGCAACCGGCAACGAAGCTTTATGCGGTGCGGCCATCATGAGAAGGGAGCGGCCAGCGCAGGAGTTGGCGGTCCCGTGCAGCGCCTTCATTACATGGGGAGGGCTGAATGGATGACTTTCTACAATTATATTCTGGCGGGTGTGTTGATGGCGTTGCGTGTCACGACAGCAACCACATCGGGGTGATGATTGTGCAAATTCAGACCGCCGGATCTCCTCCCCAGGACGATTTGTGACTCCACTGTGAAATTCGTTATGAGTCAATTGCTTGAGCGAGAAGGGTGGACAGTTACGATCGGAACGTAGGCGAATCGACCGGAATCTGCTCGGCTGGCCGGAAATCGCT
>JASHYD010001088.1 GCA_030043175.1 Xanthobacteraceae bacterium
TGGTGAAACTCTGTCGTCTTCCCGAAATTTGATGGCGAAAACGGAGCGCCCCTGTAGCATGGAGCTGCCATACCGATGAGCATCTCTTCGGAAAAGCTGGCCGAGTTGCGTGCAAAGCGACTCGAAATGCTGCAAGGCGCCGTGGCCCGCATGGCCGGCGTCGGCGTCACCCTGAAGAACTATTCTAGCCTTTCTCGCCCTGTTTCCGATACTTACTTTTGCGCTTATGGACGCGCAGTATTTGCGAGTCGAGCGGCGCTTCCGCGTGTTATTCGATCGGGCGCGGTTGAGCCTGAGCACGGTATTTGATGTTGCACTGCAGCCTCGGCAAGGCGCCGCTTTCGATGGACTCTCACTTGGTAAACGTGGCGCGCGCCAAGGTGCTCGGCATCGACCCGGGCAAGCATCTATTGGGATTTCTCAGGTGGTGGTTTGCGATCGGCAGAATAATGCAAGAGCGTTTTTGCGTGGTTTGCAGTCGTCGTCGGGAAGGAGTCCCGCTTCGATATAAGAAATCAACTTTCCATCAGGAGGGCCCGACCGGAAGGCACTAACTACCAATAGGCGTTTGTTCTCCCTAACGAATTTCTCACCATCAGCCTGTGACTGAATATGAGCCGTCCAAAGCGCAGAACCAGCCGTTACGAGTGTGATGCAAAATGTCGTTAAGGAAGCCACTGTGGCGGCGAGCGCCGTCGGATTGTTCTTGGGTGACATAACCCTGTGCAGGAGGCCAGCCAAGGTGGCGGCTTTACCGTGTCGGTGTAATCCCAAGCGCCGACAATCGAGACCGCGGTGCACCTCGACTGTCGCCTACCACTGGCTCACGCCCAGCTTGGATATGTCTTGCTTTGGGAATCGCACCAAGGCGGCGATCACGATGACGCCGATAGGGCCCTCATCGGTTGCCTCCTCCCGGCGGCGACTGCGGTGCCTGGGCCTGCGGCCGGTTTCGCAATTCAGGCAGCGGCAGATACGGCACGACACCAGTTCCGCCCTGCCCGGAGGAATCCAGGATAATCTTGTCGGTGCCGCCGAAAAGACGTTCCATCGTCTCGAGGTAGAGCCGTTGGCGCGTCACCTCCGGGGCCTTCTTGTACTCCTCGTAGATCTTGTTGAACCGCGCCGTCTGGCCAATGGCCTCGGCGACTGTCTGCTCGCGATAGGCCTCGGCTGCCTGCTCGATCTGTGCGGCGCGACCCCGAGCCTCCGGGACCACCCGCGCGGCGTAGGTGCGCGCTTCATTCTGTGCCCGCTCCTGATCGGCCTGGGCCGCCTGGACGTCGCGGAACGCATCGATGACCTGCGTTGGCGCCTCAACCTTCAACAACTGCACCTGGGTGACCGTTACGCCGGCTTTATATTGGTCCAGCGTCTTCTGGACGAGGTCGTGTACCTCGCTTTCGATTCGTTGGCGCCCGCCGGTGAGAATCGGCTCCAGTTCGGAGCGGCCGATCACCTCGCGCATCGCGCTTTCGGCCACCGCCTTCACGGTGCCTTCTGGGTTCTGCAATTTGAAGCGAAAGTCGGACGCACCCGTCGCGCCTGCAGCAACCACCCAAAATACCGTGAAGTCGACATCGACAATGTTCTCGTCACCGGTGAGCATCAAGCTCTCTTCCGGCACATCGCGCGTCTGGGTGCCGCGACGGACGTCCTCGACGAACCGCACGCCGATCTGGATCGGGGTAACCCGGGTAACCTTGGGGATCTCCACCGATTCGATCGGGTAGGGCCAGTGGTAACTGAGCCCGGGATCAACCTTGCGGTCAAACTTGCCGAATCGCATGACCAGGCCGAGTTCGTCGGGTGCGACCTGGAAAACTCCGGAAGCGAGCCACAAGGCGATGGCAATCAGCGTGATAACCACAGCCCCGGTGCCGCCAAGCCCGCCGCCCAGCAGCACATTGTGCAATTTATCCTGCCCGCGCCGCAGCAGTTCTTCCAGGTCGGGGGGCGATGAACCCGGCGGCCGGGAACCCGATCCCCATGGCCCCTTCGGGCCCGACCCCGGGGGGCCGCCGCCCTGATTACTCCACGGCATCAATCGACCTCCACATTTGGCCGGACCAAGAAATGCTCCGGTCGATCGGGAATTTTCGACCGGCCGCCCATGACCGTTACTCACAACGGCTTTCGTAGGTCAATGTGGTGAAGGGCGCTTCGTCATCTGGCCCAGCCGCGTATTCCTGCCGGGTAACCTCGTGCCATGCGCCGAGGCCTACGTCGTGCTCCGGAGGGGCAGAGAGCCGGAGGGGCAGGGACCGAGGCCCGTCCGACCCGGGCCGGCGGTATCTCGCGGTACCCAAATAGAGGCCGGTCGGATGGAATAGGTGTAGGGCTCTGGCTGAGCAGCATGTGGAGGACGGGCGCAAGATCGTAGCGCGCCAACGCGGGCCTGTTTCCGCGCGTAAAGAAGCCGGACGCGATACGTCTTACGCCGAGGAATTGCTGGGCCAGTTTGAACGCACTCTCGCGATCTTCGAGGAAGACCACCATGCTATCCGAACCGAAATAGAAAAATCAAAATGAGGGAGGGGGTAGACTGGCACCCGCACCCGCGCTTGCTGGTGGTCTTGCCGAAGGTCCTACGAGATTGTGACCGTCACGACCGATGATCTTGAGCCATGACTATGGGGCCGCCTGGCGGCCATCGTCGGTTGCGCCGCCGCGCAGAGGCGCTTACTGCACTCGTCCAGTGGTATCCTGCTCCGCAGGTAGATCCGCGCCACTAGCGCTTCGTCCCTATCAGCCCTCGCTGGTATCTGTTCTCAAGAACAACCATCGCTATGCCGGCTATTATCAGAAGGGTGGTCAACCACAGCTGACCGGCGAGGGCCGACCCGCAGAGAACGAGCACTAGCACCATCCCTACAAGTCCAATCCAGCGAGGAACGTCTGACTGGGGAACGTCTGACATCGCGATAATCTCCCTTCGGCTCAAAGCCCGTTTGATCTTAAGTCGCCGGGTTTAGCGAAGTCCATAGCGCGCCCGTCCATGCGCCCGGCGCTCGCCGGCACCCCACCCAACAGCACCGCAACCCATTTCGCCCGTCAGCGGCCACGGCTGCCGGAGGTCGAAGCTATTTAAGGATTAAGGGGGCGATCCCGCACTTGCTCGCCATTATCGAAGGTCGCCCTTACAGCGTGTTGCCGGCGCCCTAGGTTGAGCGCACCCGCCGGGGAGACGTCATTCACGGCGGCTCTCACCGAGCGCTGCGATCAGCCTAGTGCCAGAGGTATGAACTGGGCGGAGCCACCTGATTGGATCCGCATCAATAGACGCTGTAAGGCGCGTTGTCGGCGACAACAAGCCCCGTCGAAGGCAGCGCTGCCTGCGGGTTCCGCGATAAAGTGAGCAATGTCACACGCCCTTTAGGATTGGTCGGCTACGAGAGAACTGGCGATCCCATCCTTGAGGACGATTTGACCGACGCATGATGCTACAGAGAGTCGAGGTCTACTTCCACGCGGTGCTGTTCGCGTTGGCAGTTGCGATGGTCCTCTATACCTTGGTCGACAAGCTGCTGTAGTCGGCATTCGGCACGCCCGGATCGAATAAAAATGGGGGCTCACCCGGCGATGTAGGCTGTGCAGGGTAGTGTAGACCGCCGGCCTGGACGGGCCGCGGCTGGCGCGTCGTTCCGGTATGAGCAAGGCCGCGCAGCAAAAAGGGGCCGATTGAAATTGACTCACAGATGAATCAATTCCAGGATGAATATTGCCGGCCCCTGAGTAAACCCCATGAAACCGATATTAACCGCCGCCACCCTGGTGGCAGGCATTGGTGCTGCTACAACGAGCGCAAGCGCCCAGCACGAGATCGCGTCCGAAACAGCCCGCCGCGTTATCAACGGACTAATCCTTGGCGGGAAGGTTGGGCCAGACTTTTACACTCGTTCCGGCCAACATCGAATCAAGGGTGATGGCCGGCGCAGGCTCAAATCACGGCCCGCAGAAGACCCGGATATGCTCGGTTGCTGATCCACAACGCGGTGCCTCAACCGTGAGACTGAATTGCGCGGTCAATCCGGTCGCCTCCGCGTAGCCGGCGCTACAGCGCGCCGGGTGCTCCGCCAACCTCAGTTATTACCGCGCCCCGAACCTACCTGCATGGTAGGAGAACGCCTAAATGTCAGAGCCCGTCGTCTATTGCTCATTCTGGGCGCGCACCTGATGCTGAACCCTTGCCGCTGGAGCCCACGTCGGCGCCAAGTGCGCCGGTCCCGGCTTGTTGTCCCCTACATCGGCAGGTCGGACAGTCACTCGGTTGCACCGCGGCGTCGCCGAGCCACGCTCGCCCGTGCCTTAGTCCGAGTCGTTCGCTACCCCATGGCGACGCCGGCCGCAAGTTCGTAGGTGTTGGTCGCGCCGGCCCAGCATGGTCACGCCTCGACGTTGACGTGCGCGTTCCAGACGATTGTGATCACTGATTCCAGCCGATCGTTGACGCGCAAGTTTCCCCGGCCGACCGCCATGGAAAAGAGGTGGCCGAAACGGAAAATAAGGCTAAGAAGAAGCTGGTCTCCCGTAACAACGGAGACTCCAATGTGACGCGAGCCTGATGGCGGGACCATTCCGCGCCCAGCCGCGATGAACCGGAGAATAAATGAGCTTCCAAGACCCTGACCACCAACAGCGCCAGAGTGCCGCCGCCGCCGCCAAACAGGCGATGCTGCAAAAGTTTCGCGCCGCATCCGAAGACCCCGAAGTCGCCCGGCGGCACGCGGCCCGGGTGGCCATGAACGAGGCGCGTCTGGTCCGCGTGGCCGAGCGCGAAGCCGTCAAGCGGGCACGTGAGGCCGAATTGGCCGAACAGGCCGCGCGTGCCGCCGAGCTTGCCGCACAGGCTCAGCGCGAAGCCGAGGAGGCAGAGGCTCTCCTTGCCGCCCAAAGCGCCGAACGGGCGATTTTGCTGGAGGCCGAGCAAAAGGCCGCCCGGGATGCCCGCTACGCGGCCCGCAAAGCGGCAAAAAAAGAACGCCGCCGAGGCTATTGATAGTGCTGGAGCCGGGGCCGGTAAGAAGCCCCCTTTCCTCCCCCGCAAGCGACCCGCGAGCGGGGAGAGGTGAAGGCTGCGGCCAAATGCGATGCCCTGTCTGCGCTTTCGCCTTGCGCAGTAAGACCACGCGCCGCGAGCAGCAGCCGCTAGCGCAATCTTTAGGAAACCATCCTGGGAAGGAAGGCTGGCTACCTGCTGGGCCGGGGCAAAATTCTGTACATCGGCACGGTCGCGGTGGACGATACGCGCCGCCGGCTTTCGTTCTTCGTCATGGTGCTG
>JASHYD010000109.1 GCA_030043175.1 Xanthobacteraceae bacterium
GCTGGCAGCACTGGTTCTCGCCGCAGGTCGAGATTCGCCCCGAGGTGACTTACTACCGGTCTCTCGACGCGCCGGCCTTCAACGGCAATTTCGACGTAACCCCCATCATTGCGCCCACGAAGAATTATGCCCTAGTTGGCGCCGCGGACTTGATCTGGCACTTCTGATCGTAACCAACGGACGCACTTTCCATGGGGACCTCAGGGATCGCCAGTCATCTGGCCGACTATCTCCTTACGGGTGCGGTCGCTTTGATTGCGGCCGGCTGTACGACAGCGACGCGGCCGTGCGCAAGGGGGCGCCAATGAAGGCTAGCATGACGCAGCAGGAAAAGCTGATCAAACTACGGTAATGGCGGGCCGAAGTATCCTATATATCCGTAGTAATTGCGACGGAAGGCAGCTGCGGCGCCGAACCTATATTAACCTTCTATATAAAGGTATGCAATTTGTCGCCCGTATGTCGAGCCGAAGGTGGCCAAGTCGTACGTTGGGTCTCCTGGCACGAGTAACGCCGGTCCAAACGGCGATGCACAACCCTTCGAGTTCGACAATCAGGTGTCGAACTCAAGCCACCCCAAGCCGCTGCGGCCAAAAGCTATGGTGGTGAGCGTTGCGGAAATGTCGGAACAAGATTTCGGCAAGCACGAGTGAGAGAGGCGAGCGTAGGCAAACCGTCGGTGAAGTGTCGAAAGAGGACTAGACGATGTCAAAGCCCGGGGCGGACCCATCTTGCGGGATGAGGCTTGGGGATGCCTGAGATGGCCCAAGCAGCATCCGGCATGGAGATGGCGAGAAGTTCAATCAGGTTTTGGTACGGAACGTGAGAACCTTGCCGACGATGTTAGGGGAAAGGCGCAAGCGGCTCCAACCGCGAGGTCCCATGGAGCGAAGGGGGTGGGTCATCGTCGTTGAGCGGACCAACTGGGCCAAACCGGTAGGAGCCCGCAATTTCAGCCGGAGGCGCTGCCTTCGTGCGATTGCACGAGCCGGATGATGCGAGAGTATCACGTCCGGAATCTGTGAGAGGCTCGGGGTGAAATTCCCTGGGCCTACTCGGCAACGACAATGGCGTCGGCCTGATCGAGGAGGAGCCACGTACGTAGTTTGGCGCGCCTAATGTGTGCTGAACATCACCTGAGCAATGAACTTGAGCCCAGCTCGGGCCTGCAGGCGAGCTGTTCGCCCCAAGTCCTGGATTTGGACGGGGGACCGAATATCGATCCGCCTTCCGATCGATCCGAAACATTGCGGCGGAAGCGGTCCCATTGAACAATGCGCAAGCCGGCTAGCACGGTTCTAGTGATCGACGACGAACCGCAGATCAGGCGTTTCATCAGCGCAGGTCTGGAGCTTCACGGCTATCAGGTGCACGAATCCGAAAATGGCTCGGCCGGGCTAAAGGCTGCCGCCAAATTTCAGCCGAACCTGATCATTCTCGACCTTATCTTGCCGGACATGAACGGCCTCGAAGTGCTCGAGTCAGTACGATCATGGTCGGACGTTCCAATCATCGTGCTATCGATCCAAGCCGACGAGGAACGGAAGGTGCAACTCCTCAGAATCGGCGCCGACGATTATATGGTCAAGCCGTTCGGCATTGCCGAACTGGCAGCGCGCTGTGAGGCCGCCCTGCGCCGTTATCACAAGACCATTGACAAGGACCCAGTCGTGCGCACCGGGCCGCTGACTGTTGATCTTGTGTCGGCCGCAGTGATGCTCGACGGCCGACAGATATCGCTGACGCGCCAGGAATATCGGTTGCTACATTTGCTGGCCGCCCGGCTTGGGCTGGTGGTCACACACCAACAACTTATCAAAGATATTTGGGGCGATTCCTCGCCAGACTACGTGCAGTACCTGCGGACGCTGATACGAAGGCTGCGCGAGAAGCTCGAGGTCGACCCAAGCCGACCTAAGCTGCTTATATCGGAATCTGGCGTCGGCTATCGCCTGGAGCCCATTGCCGTTCCATCGCCAGGGTCGGACTCGTGAGGCGTGACCCCTTCGTCATGTGCTCGACCGAGCGCTGGGCACCGCAATGCATAAGACCACCACCAGGAAAGGAGCGATCGTCTTCTCCAGAGCGGCCCAATTCTTCGATGTCATGACCAGGCTTGTCCGGCTATCGACGCTTTTTTTGAGGGCGCGCGAGAAAGACGTGGATAACCGCGACAAGAGCGGCATGACGACAGGGAGGCGGTTCTACTTCATCGGAACGTGCTTCTAGCCACGTCTATCGAAACCTGGCGTTCCTTGTGGATGCCGGCCGCCTTGGCCTTCGCCATGCCTGCAAGGCGCGACTATCGCCCTTCGTTCTCCTTTATCACGTGGTCAATTTGTGTTTGACCGATTCGAGGTTGAAGGAGGCAGGCGCCTGCATCGGTGGAAAATCAACCGCCATCCAGAACCCGACCCTTCTGTGAGGCGCTCTCGCCGAGCAAGATCGCCTCACACAGCAAGCCAACGCCGGCGGCGACGTTCCGGCTGGGCAGGCAAGCTGCCGGTGCAGCGCCCGTCGCTCTGCTCAGCTTAAGCCGCGGCAACAGCAACTCGGCCAAGCCCCGCGGGTGGGGCTTGGGGGCGGGACTTTTGGCTGGCGAGGGGGATCGATTTGAGAAATCCACACATGGACAAAGGTTCATGTCGCCCGCTGGCTGATTAATGTTAGAACTTTCCACACGGGCTGGCTCCGACGATGGACTGGGTTTCGCCGACGTAGTAGCTGAAGGGCGCCACGCAGCAATAGCGCCCAGCGCTGAGCGACGTTAACGAATTGAAGAGGTAGAAGCCTGAACCCTCATTCTGCGCCGCGCCAAATCGGGCGGACCGACGGCGAACGCATGTTCCGCGCCGCGGCGCGGCACAGTCGCTTTGTCCGCTTTCTGCGCTTTGCTATTCCGGCCGGAATGGTAGCGATCGTAGCCATCCTTGTCGTCGCAACATTCTTCAATCCCTCCCGCCTTTTCACGAGTTTCCCGATCGATCCCGGCAAAGTTTCGTTGTCGGGAACCAAGATCGTCATGGAATTGCCGAGACTCAATGGTTTCACAAACGACTCTCGACCTTATGAAATTACCGCCCGCACGGCGGCCCAGGATCTTACCAAGCCCGACATTCTGGAGCTGAAGGACATCATTGCTCGGTCGGAGCTTAAGGATGGACAGCATGTCACTATCACGTCCATCAACGGGTTTTACGACACCAAAGGCGAGTCGTTGAGGCTCACCGACCATATCACGGTCAATACGACTTCCGGCTATGAGGCGCATCTGTCGGAGGCAACGGTCAATACTGCGAACGGCAACATCGTTTCGGAAAACGCGGTGGAGCTAAAGCTCCCGAAAGGCCTGTTGAACGCGAATCGGCTGGAAGTCATGGAGAACGGCGCCTCGATTCTGTTTGGCGGCGGCGTAGAAACGACGCTCAATCCGGATCAGATACGACCAGATCCCCAAGACTCACCACCTCTCGGTGCTCCGAGGCGAGCCGGCGCCGCGCTACATGAGCCACAATCAAATGCCCCCCCCAATGCATTGCAGGGGTTCTCACAAAACCGCGGTAAGCCGATCAAGATAACATCCACCACGCTCGAGGTACGCGATAAGGACAAGATAGCGACGTTTTCGGGGGACGTTCATCTCGTCCAGGGCGATACGACCACGCGCAGCCAGATGCTCGTTGTCTTCTATGAAGAGGACGCGGCCGCAAACACCGGGACGGCGTCCGGCCAGGCCGCCGACCAGCAGAACCAGCAAATCAAGCGGGTCGAAGCAAAGGGCAACGTCATAGTGATGCAAAAAGATCAGACGGCCACCGGCGAAAGCGGCATCTTCGACATGAAGTCCAACACCGTGACCCTGGTCGGGAATGTCGTGGTCTCCCAGGGGGCGAATGTCGTGAAGGGCGACACCCTAACAGCTGACATGACAACAGGCGTATCACGTATCGC